>JBAZGT010000025.1 GCA_041652735.1 Dehalococcoidales bacterium
GCAAATTACAGACACAGTCTGGGAAGTCTGGTTCAGTTTCTTAAAGCTTGGTTTACTAGATGAAACCAAAGGAAAAGTGTTACCTATGTCCCCGGTCTAAAGTGTAACCTATGTCCCAGTTTGCACACAGAGGGAGAGGTTCGTCACCCCTTCCCCTTTTCCCGTCTCCCCCTTTCTTAAAGGGGGTTTTTATCTATTATCCCCGCCCCTTCACCGTAACCGGTATCCCGGACACCATCAAATATACCTCGTCCACCCGCCCCGCCAGCATCTGGTTGGCCCGGCCCAGCAGGTCCCGGTATAAACGGCTCACCCTGTCCCCCGGTATAATGCCCAGCCCCACCTCGTTAGTGACGATGATGAAGTCCGCGTCCGTGCTGCTGATGCAGTCGCACAGCTCATCGATTTCCGCCGCCACCGCTCTTTCCACCTTTTCAGCCTCCGGCTCTTCCCCGAAGCGACCGAACACGTTGCTGACCAGCAGGGTAACGCAGTCGATGATTACCGTCTTGGCCCCGCCGAGATTTTTAGTAATATTTTTACCGACATGCCCCGTGACTTCCAGCGTTCGCCACTCTTCAGGGCGGGACTGCCGGTGCGCCTTGATGCGCCTTTCCATTTCGTCATCCCCGGCCTCGGCCGTCGCCACGAACAATACCTCGCCGCCCGCCTTCTGCGCCATTTCCTGCGCCAGCCGGCTCTTCCCGCTCCGTGCCCCCCCGGTAAGCAGTATACTGGTCAAATCCCTGCCTCCACTTTTATAAATCCCTTATTCCCTTCAAATTTTCTTCTCCCTCTCAGTCAACGGAGAGGGAGACACAGAGGGAGAGGTTCGTAATTCCTTCCCTCTCCCTGCCAGCGGAGAGGGGGACAAATAAGAGGGAGAGGGGTTAGGTCCCTTGCCTGTCCGCCGGAGCTTTAGCGCAGGCGGGGAGACACAGAGAGAGAGGTCATTTTATTCGCCCCGTCATTCCCGCTCATCCTGAGCCTGTCGAAGGAGAAAGCGGGAATCCAGCATCCCATCCTCTCAACTACTAACTACAAATTACAAACTGCCACTCAATCCTCTCCCTTTCTCCTCCGTGAATCGGGACGACGTAGCAATCTCACTGCCTTTTCCCCTTGTCACTTCCTTGACACTTGTTACTTGCTACTTGTTACCTGTTACCCCTCCCCGTTTCTGTCCCCGCCTTATCCCCCCGCTCACCCTGAGCTTGTCGAAGGGCCTAGCGTAATCAACCCTCTCCCCTAATCTCTAATCTCTAACCCATCCCCGGCGCGTTCGTAAATATAATAATGGCCGCCAGCAGCGCCGCCAGCTCGGACACCTCGTTAATCGCCCCGTAGCTATCCCCCGTCAGCCCGGCAAACTTGCGCTTTAAATAAAACGCCAGCCCCGTCGCCGTCAGCCAGACCCCGGCCATAATGAGAAATCCGGTCACCTGGAACAGGGGATAAAAGGCGGCGGCTAAACCAGCCGTGAAAATGGTGGCTGCTAAGAATTGCGGCCAGCGGGTAGCGCTTTTGTACGCCGACCCCAGCCCCTCCGGCCGCGCGTACCGGAACGCGTAAATAGAGTAGACCATCGCCCAGCGGCTGGCCGCCGGCATGAACAGCAGTACCGCCGTCATCTTTTCCGCGGGGATATTGCTCAGCAGGACGTATTTTACCAGCAATACCAGCGCCACCCCCACCACCCCGAACGCCCCGGACCGGCTGTCCCGCATGATTCTCCAGCGCTCCTCCACCGGCTTGTGCCCCGCCATGCCGTCGCAGGTGTCCGCCAGCCCGTCCAGGTGTATCGCCCCGGTTAAAATCACCAGCGCCGCTATCAGCAAAGCGTTGACCGCGCTGGCCGGCAAAAACAGGTTGAATACCCGGTTCAGCCCCGCCAGTATCCCCCCGATTATCAGCCCCACCAAAGGAAAGAAAACGGTGGCCCGCCCCAGCTGCGCCGGGCTCAGCTCGCGCTTTAGGGGTACGGGTATGCCGGTTAAAAGCTGTAGCGCCGCCAGAAAACTGTACGTATTTTTCCCTCCCGACTCCTGATTACCAACTACCAACTACTCATCACCCTTCTCCCTCTCTGCCAGCGGAGAGGGAGATACAGAGGGAGAGGTTCGTTATCCTTCTCCTTCTGATACCCCCGCCTCCGCGAAGGTCGCCATCTCGTTGAGCGTCCTCACCCCCGCCTCGGCCAGCATCATGCCCAGCGCCGCGCCGGTGCCCTCCCCCAGCCGCATCTCCAGGCTCAGCAGCGGTCTCAGTTCCAGGTAGTCGAGCATCGCCGCATGCCCGGCCTCCGCTGACACGTGCGCCGCTATCAGGTAGTCCTTGACCCGCGGCGCCAGCTTCACCGCTATCAGCGCCGCCGCCCCGGAAATGAATCCGTCGATAATTACCGGCACGCGGTTGGCGGCCGCCCCCAGTATCACCCCTGTCAGCCCCCCTATTTCAAATCCACCCACCGCCGCCAGCACTTTAAGGGGTCGGGATGGGTCGGGCTTGTTGGCCGCTACGGCGCGCCTTATGGCGTCTATCTTGTGCGCCAGCTGCTCGTCGGAAAGGCCGGTGCCCCGCCCCGTTACCTCCGCCGCCGTTTTGCCGGTCAGGGCCGCGAAGACGGCGCTGCTGGCCGTGGTGTTGCCGATGCCCATGTCCCCCGTGCCCACGATGTCCAGCCCCTTTTTAGCTTCGCTTTCGACTATTTCGATGCCGGCGGTCACGGCCTGGATTGCCTGCGCTTCCGTCATGGCCGGGCCGAGGCACATGTTCTTCGTGCCGTAGCCCACTTTCTTGACGATGAGGTTTTTATCCGGTTTGAGGTCGGACGCCACCCCCATGTCCACGAAGATGATGCGCGCTCCCGCCTGTCGCGCCAGCACGTTAATCCCCGCCCCGCCGTGTAAAAAGTTCTCCACCATCTGCGCGGTTACTTCCCGCGGCCAGTTGCCCACCTTTTCGTCCACCACCCCGTGGTCCCCCGCCATGGTAATCATGGCTTTGTCTTTAATCTGCGGCGTCGCTTTCCTCTGTATTCCCGCGATGCGTATGGAAAGCTCTTCCAGCCGGCCCAGGCTGCCGGCGGGCTTGGTCAATTGCTCCTGGCGTTCCCGGGCGGCCGCCATCGCCTTTTCATCCAGCGACCTTATACTCTCTATGGTTTTCGTGATTAAATCCATTAAACTCCTTGATTGTGAGTTTTCAGTTCACGGTTGACAGTTAACAGTGGGGGAAAAGGGGGTGGGAATACTGTCAACTAAAAACTGTAAACTGTTAACTTCTTATTATCCATATTAGGTTCATCTGACTCCTTGATTGTGAGTTTTCAGTTCACGGTTGACAGTTAACAGTGGGGGAAAAGGGGGCGGGTAAACTATCAACTATAAACTGTTAACTATTTACTACCCGTACCTCGTCGAAGCTATCGGGCACACCCTCATGCATTCGGAGCAGCCCCCGGCGGCCTCGGTGTAGGTACCGCAGGCGTACTTGTTCAGCCGGTAAGCCTCGCCGCTGGCGGGGCGTCCCAGCGCCTTGGAGGGGCACTTGCCCACGCAGATATTGCAGTAGCGGCACACGTGGTTTTTCAGGGGCGCGCCCGGCTCCAGGACGGCTTCCGTCAGGCATAGCGCCAGGCGTACCCGCGGCCCGTATTTTTCCGTTATCAGCAGGCTGCTCATCCCTATGCGCCCCAGCCCGGCGGCCTCGGCGGCGTGTTTGTAGGATATTACTCCCTGTAAAGTGCGCCGGTCGGTGGCCGGGCCCTTGCCGGTCAGCGGCAGCGCTTTAAACCCCGCCCCCCGCGATGCCCGGGCGATGTCATACACGGCTTTGGCCAGCCTTCCCCGCACGTGGTCCATGTGCTGGTGGAAAATATCGTTCAGGTTGGCGGCCCCGGCCGTCATCTCCGGCGATGTCAGGTTGAGGAACTCCGGCCATATTTCCATCCCCACCACGGCTATGGATTTTGCCGTCGGCAGCAAAGCCAGCGCCGCTTCTTTCAATATTTTGTCCTTCATTCCGTCCAGGCGGGCCGTGCCCGCTATGTCCACTTCCAGCTTCGCCAGTACTTGCTGCACTTCGTTATCTGTTTTCAGGGTCTGTTTCTTGGCAGGCATTTCCAACCCTCCCGGCCGCTTTTTTACTGTCATTATATACGTTTATCCCCCCGCCCTGAAACCCCGCCGTTGCGCGCCGCGTTGTTGCGGTTGGCGCGCAGCAGTACGGCGGGCAGGCCGTTGGCCGGGTGGGGGTAAACGCAGTTCTCCGCTCCGTACACCTGCTTGATATTGGCGTCCGTGATGACCTCCTCCGGCGTCCCCTGCGTGTGGATGCGCCCCCGGTGTATTAATATGAGCCGGTCGCAGTACTGCGCCGCCAGGTTGAGGTCGTGCAAAGCGGCCAGCACGGTGAGCGACTTCTCCCGGCAGAGGTTTTTCAGCAGGTCGAGCACTTCCCCCTGCCGCCCGATATCCAGGTTGGCGGTGGGCTCGTCGAGCAATATGGCGCTGGTCTGCTGCACCAGTACCCGGGCAATCAGCAGGCTCTGGATTTCGCCGCCGGAAAGCTCGTTGATGTAGCGGTTGGCCAGCTCGCCGGTGCCGGTGCGTTCCATGGCTTCCTGCACCAGCTCCCAGTCCTGGCGGCTTTCCGACTGAAACATTTTGAGGTGTGGGTTACGCCCCATCAGCACGATTTCAAAGGCGGTAAAGCTGCTGGGTAAAAGCGGTAGCTGCGGGACGACCCCCACCAGGCACGCCAGCTCCCGCCGCGGTATCACGGTGATGTCTTTCCCTCCCACCAGGATTTCCCCGGCGGTCGGCCGCAGCAATCGACTCAAAGCCCGGATAATGGTGGACTTCCCCGAGCCGTTCGGCCCGATAAGCCCCACCAGCTCCCCCGGCGACGCCTTGAAAGTGATGTCGCTCAATACCGGGTGCTTGCTGTATCCCAGCGCCACCCCGCGCATTTCCAGTTCAATCATCTAGTATCTCTTTTATTTATTCCCGTCATTCCTCTTCCCCGTTTCTGTCACCGCCTTATCCCCCCGCTCACCCTGAGTGAGCGACTTTGTCGCCATCCCGCACCGATTCGTACCTCATCCGGTGTCCCGCATGACCATAGGGAATCGGGACATGACGCAGGAATCGGGACTTGTCGAAGGGTCTCCCCGCCTTTCTCCCCCTGTCGCTTCCTTGACACTTGTTACTTGCTACTTGCTACTTGCTACTTGTTACTTGTTACCCTTCTCCCTCTCTGCCAGCGGAGAGGGAGATACAGAGGGAGAGGTTCGTTCCCCCGCCCCGTTTCTGTCCCCGCCTTATCCCCCCGCTCACCCTGAGCTTGTCGAAGGGTCTCCTCGCCTTTTTCCCCTGTCACTCGTTTAGAGTTTAGATATTAGTATTTAGAGTTTACTATTCCGCGTCACCATCCCCTTCCTTTTCTCCACTAACCCCTATATACTAAAAACTGTTAACTGTTTACTGTAAACTATAAACTGTTAACTGTAAACTCCCCCTTACTCCCATTTAACATAAATTAAAAAACAATTACCCGGTTTTTGAAGCTGATTTAACATAAACTAAAAAACAAATGATTAGCTACAAATTGTACGTAAGCCACCCAAAAAAAATTTAAAAAAACAAATACAATTCCTTCCCTT
Source organism: Dehalococcoidales bacterium (assembly GCA_041652735.1). Classification (NCBI taxonomy): domain Bacteria; kingdom Bacillati; phylum Chloroflexota; class Dehalococcoidia; order Dehalococcoidales; species Dehalococcoidales bacterium. The sequence continues at coordinate 5,666 of JBAZGT010000025.1, forward strand.
AAAATAAAGCCTTCTTGCGCCGCCGCAGGATGTACAAAAAGAAGGGCGCCCCGCAGATGGCCGTAATCACCCCTATGGGTATTTCCGCCGGCGCCAGCACCGTGCGGGAAAGCAGGTCCGCCAGTATCATGAATACCGCCCCCGTCAGCAGCGCCAGCGGCAGCAGGTATCTATGGTCTGCCCCCCACACCAGCCGCACCGCGTGCGGTATGATAATCCCCACGAACCCTATCGTCCCCACGAAGGAGACGCTGGCGGCGGTAATCAGGGTGGCCGCCGCCAGCAGCAGGAGCTTGTATCTCTCCACGTTCACGCCCAGCTGTTGCGCCTGCTCTTCGTCGAGCTGCATCACGTTGAGCATCCGGGAAAACAGCAGGATGATGGCTACCCCTACCGCGATGTAGGGCAGTACCGTGCCCACCTCCGACCACCGGCTCAGGCTGAAGCTGCCCATCAGCCAGAAGATGATGCCGTGCATTTTGCTGCCGCTGGAGATGATGAGGTAGGAGGAGATGGAGCTCAGCAGGGCGCTCAGTGCCACCCCGGAGAGTATCAGGGTGGTGACCGGCAGAGTGTTGCCTACCCGCGCCAGCAGGTAAACTATCAGCGTGGCCGTAATCGCCCCCGCGAAGGCCAGCACCGGCACCAGCCCGTAGCTGGTGATGTTCCAGGTGGCCGGGAGCAGGAAGCCGACGACCGCCCCCAGCGATGCCCCCTGCGCCACCCCGATTAGGTAGGGGTCGGCCAGGGGGTTGCGGAACAGCCCTTGATAGGTTGCTCCGGCTATCGCCAGGGCGGCGCCGACCAGCCCCGCGAGGATGATACGGGGCAGGCGTACGTCCAGGACGATGGTGGCGGTCGTGTCCGCCCAGGTCGGGGTTATATCCACGAAAGGCAGCTTGTCCGCCAGTATGCTGAAAGTCGTCCCCAGGGGAATCGGCACGCTGCCTATGCTCGTCGCAATCCCGATGATTAGTATCAGCGCGATGCACAGCCCCAGCAGGCTGAATATCCGCATCCGCCTTCCCTGTAGGTACTTCGGTATTTTTATTTCGCCGGTACTTATTGCCATTTTCTTCCTGTCATTCTCTTTGTCATTGCGGGGAGTCCCGATGAACTCCCTTTCTCCTCTGTGAATCGGGACGACACAGCAATCTCCCCCGTATCCCCCCGCTCACCCTGAGCTTGTCGAAGGGTCCAGCGTAGCCGTGCCCCGTATGACAATCGGGGGCTGGAATCCATCTTATGCCTTCCACCCAGCCCCCGCGTCATTCCCGGCCTGCCCGGGAATCCAGCATTCCTCTCCCTTGAGGGGAGAGACAAGATCCTGCCCCGTACTTGATACGGGGTGAGGGTGAAATCAAAGCCTTCCACCCTCATCCCATACTGTCACCTCTTATTTCACTTTGTCATTCCAGCGCAGGCTGGAATCCACCTTATGCCTTTCACCTTATTCCCCCTAATCCTACTGCATCTCCGGGTGTATCAGGCTGAAAAACACCTCCAGCGCGTCCACCAGCCGCGGCCCCGGCCGGCTCACTATATCCATGTTGGCGCTGTATATCTTACCGTTGACCCGGGCGTCCACATCGGCCAGCCGGTCGTCCGTCGCCACGAACTGGTACGTCTCGTCTGTGCCCGTTCCCATCCCCACCCCCGCGATGATGACCTGCGGGTTGGCGGCTATTACCGCCTCCAGGCTGATGTCTATGTACCCGCTCAGGTCACCCGCTATGTTCACCCCTCCCGCCATCTGTATCAACTCGTCATGGAAGGTGCCGGCGCCCACTGTCCAGATGGGGTCGTGCCAGATGATGTAGAAAACGCGCGGCTTCTGCTCGGCGGTAAGCTGGCTGGTCTTGGCGGTGATGGCGTCCATGCGCCGTTGCATGTCGGACACCAGGCTGGCGGCTTCCTGGTCCTGCCCGGTGATTTTCCCTATCAGGATAATGGAGTCCAGTACTTCCTGTACGGTTAGCGGATTGATGGCTACCACGGTGATGCCTAAGCTTTCCAGTTGCAGTGTTTCCGCCTCGTGCTCCTCGGAGGCCAGTACCAGGTCCGGCTCCTGGGCGATGATTGCCTCGATGTTCGGCGTATCGTAGGCGCCGATGTTCGGTTTGGTGGTGGCTTCCGGCGGATAGTCGCTATAATCGCACACCCCCACGATGCGGTCGCCCAGCCCCAGCGCGAAGAGTATTTCCGTCTGCGCCGGGGAAAGTGATATTATCCGCTGCGGATATTCGTCTATGGTTACCGTCCGTCCGTAGTCGTCGGTAATCGTTATGGGTTCGGGCGTAGGGCTCGGCGCAGGTGTCGCCGGCGTTGTGGTTAACTGCGCCGGTGTGGTCGCTGGCGCCGTCGTTGTCGGGGCGGCGGCGGTCGTTTTCTCCGTATTGCCGCAGGAGGCTATCGTTACGGTGAATATGGTGATTATAAGTAGTATTAACCCGACTTTTCTAAGCATGGCTGATTGTTAACTCCTTAAAAATAAAATCACCCCTCGCCTGCACCGGCCGGGGGGTGATATAAGACTCAACAAAAAGTCCTACCACTCCCCGCGGAGTGTAGGCGTTACAGAGGTTGGCGTTCTGGCTGATGACACTTCCCGGGAAGTGCCAATTACAGCGGCGCGGCCGCGTCGGATTTTCACCGACTTGCTATCCAGTTGGTCCCTTGCTCACGCTCGGGCACCTCTGTTGACCTATTCGATTGTTATTTTAATATACCGTATGTAAAAGAAAAAATCAAGACGCCGGACGGGATAAATTCCCCGGTGAAAATCATTAGGGATAGTAAGTGATGGGTAGGGAGGGACGGGTGTTATTTACGACTGTATTTCCTGATGGTAGCGCCTCAGCTTGGCCCTGACGCGGGCGATAAACAGCTTGGTGCCGAAGGGTTTGTGGATGAAGTCGTCCGCGCCGTGGTCGAACGCCTCTTTCAGCGCCGTCACTTCGTTATCGGACGTAAGAACGACGATAGGTACATTGGAGTGTTTCCGTATCCGGTCGAGGGCGCGCGCGGCGTTTTCACCGGGCCTTACCGTGTCCATGATGACCATGTCCGGTTCCAGTTGCCCCAATACGTGTACCGCCGCCTCACTGTCGTTAACTGACACGGTATCGAAGCCTTCCATATCCAGGGTGTGGTTGAGAAATCGTAGCATATTAAGGTCTTTATCCACTACCATGATACGGCGGCGCTCTTTTACTCTGGTGGTGGTGCTGCTGATATTCATCATTCCTTTTAACGGGTTCAGTTTTGTGAGCCCCGCGCCGTATTTATTTCCCAGATGGGGATGAGGATTAACTTACCCCGGGCGTCGGTAAAGCTTTCGATTACCTCGGTGCCGCAGGAGGGAACATCATTCATCTGGAACGGTATTTCCTGGAGCAGCCGCAGTCTTGCTGCCGGCGGGTTATCCGGGTGCGTTTGGCGGAACGTCTTCATATTATCTGCGTGGTGCCGGAAAGAGTTCATGTCCTTCCATACTAAGACCATAATATTCCTCCTGCCTGTTACTTTTAAGATATATAAACCGGCTAACAAAATAGTCATAAACAGGTCGCGGTATGTTACAAAATAGTCACAATATCGTTAATGGCCGGTTTCGAGGTAAAAAAGCGGCGTGATATTGTAGCCGGAGCTCCCGGCTGAGAGGCAATAGAAGCAGCCGGAGACGACCGCAACCCTGTAGCGCGCGCCGCCGGGCAGGGTGAAAGCGGCCGGGCTGTTTTGCAGGGTGAGGTATGTTTCCGTAATCTCCCCGTTGCCGGTTTGAGGAGCAGCCCGTTGCCCGTTATTATCCTCCACATATATCGCCACCCGCAGGGTGAGGTATCTTAAATAGTGAACAAGCTCATCCGTGTTGGTGATATAAAGGTTCAGGGTGATATCCGTTGTGCTTGCGGTGGCATCCGCGTAATAAAGGTCGCCGGGGGCTACGGAGCCTATCGCTTTGCTGTAAAAAACCGCCGCCGGCGCTGTGGTGGGGTCAGCGGCCGTTATCAGGACGGTCCGGTTGCCTTCATAATCGTTGGCCTGGCCGTAAGCCGCGGAGGTCAGCCGCGGTACCAGTAGTAATGCAATAATCAGGATGAAAATAAAGGTGGCGGTCTTGCGCATGTTCTTGCCCTTCACTCCGTGTCTTTTAAGTGTATCCAGGGCCGCTTACGATAATGTCACATAAACACTGCCAGCTTTCACAAAAAAGTCATAATTATCACAAATGGATATATTGGCGGGCAGCTATAAATAATTTGGGATGTTGAATGTGACTTTTGTTGATAAAAAGAAAGGTCTTCCGTTTTCAGGAAGACCTCACTGATTTATTTAAGGGTCTGGATAACCGGTCAGGATGATTTTGTCATGATATACCCGATGCCGGGACGCGTCAGGATATAGTCCGGACATTTGGCGTTATCTCCCAGCTTCTTGCGCAGCCGGGCTATGTTTACCTGGAGCAGGTGTGCCGCGCCCACGTATTCTTCTCCCCACACCTTTACTAAAAGCTGGTCCGGTGTCACCACGCGGCCGGCGTTTAGAGAGATATAGGAGAGCATTTTGTATTCCGTGGAGGTCAGCTCCAGTTCGTGGTCATTGACCATCACCCTCCTGGAGGCGAAATCTATTATCAGGTCTTTATAGTGAAAAGAAGCCTGCTGCGGCTTTTCCTGTATATCCACCCGCCGCAGTACGGCGCGTACCCTGGCGGCCAGTTCGCTGGCGGAAAAGGGCTTGGTCACGTAATCGTCCGCCCCTATATTCAGCCCCTCCACCTTCTCTTTATCGTCGCCGCGGGCGGTGACCATGATGATCGGCACCTGTGAAAACTCGCGGATGCGCTTGCACAGCGTGTAGCCGTCGATATCCGGCATCATGATGTCCAGTAAGACCAGGGCCGGCGACTCCTTTTCAAATACTTTCAGCGCGATATCCCCGCCGCTGGCGGTGATAACCTGGAAATCCTCCAGTTCCAGCATCCGCTTCATCATACGCAGCATGCGTATATCATCATCCACCACCAGAATCGTTGCTTTCTTCTTTGGCATTTCAGCACCTCCCTTTCCCGGGGAAAGGATTATTTTTCGTGCCTCACCAGGTTATTGTCCGTATTATTACCTAAAGCCTTGTCTTTTTCAACTCCGGGGTGGTGAGGGGTAGTGTAAACTGGAATTTGCTGCCCTTGCCCAGCGTGCTTTCTGCCCAGATACGGCCGCCGTGGGCTTCCACCAGCCGCTGGCAGATATATAGCCCCAGCCCGATGCCGTTGGCGCCGGGGTTCAGCCGCTGCTCTATTTTATACATCCGGTCGAAGATGACGGTCAGCTCACCGGGGGATATGCCCTGGCCCTGGTCGGTCACGCTGATAAGCAGCTCGTCGCCGGTTTTTTGGGCGGATACCAGGATTTCCGTCCGCGGCGTTGAGTACTTGGCGGCGTTATCGATAAGGTTGTCCAGCACCTGTCGGATACGCCTGGCGTCTATATTCACCGCCGGCAGGTGATTGTCCGTCTTTATGACGATACGGTTATGCCCTTCCAGCGCCGCCGCCGCATTAATGGCTTCCTTAATGAGGTCCGTAATATTTACCGGCGTCTTTTCCAGCATCAGCAGTCCGGCGTCCAGCCGCGAGGTATCCAGTAAATTGTCCACCAGCTTTCCCAGCTTGTCCGTGGAGTTGTCTATGGAGCGCAGGCATCCCTTGGTCTCCGCGGCTCCCAGCCGTTCCGCATAGTCCAGTATCATGGTGGTGTAGCCTTTTATCGCCGCCAGCGGCGTGCGCAGTTCATGCGAGACGGTAGCCAGCAGGGCGGTTTTCATCTTGTTGATTTCTTCGTATTCAAACACCTTTCTCTCCAGGTATTTGCGCTCGGTGATGTCCATCAGGTTGCCCAGAATCGCCCGTTTACCTTCGTAATGTATGGGGGATACGGTCTGCATTACCCACTTTACCTGGCCGGCCTTGTGGAGAATACGGAACTCGCAGGGATAGGGACTGCCGTGCTTGAGGCTGTACCTGGCGCTCGATTGCACTACATCGGTATCACCGGCAAAGACGAGGCTCAACATCTTCCTGCCGTAGAGTTCCGACTGGCTGTAGCCGGTGATGTGCTGGAACTGCGGGTTGGCGTAGCGGATTTTTTCATGTTGCATGATATAAATGCCCAGGGGCGAGCTGTGGGAGATGGATTGCAGCAGCTCCTGAGATTGCTTTTGCTCGGTGATGTCCATGATGACGGAGAGGACGCAGGGTTTCCCGCCGATGTTGATGATATCGGCGGAGATAAGGCCGTAGTGCATGGTGCCGGTCTTGGTACGCGTGGCCATTTCAATATTGCGGAGGGTGCCCCGTTTCTCCAGGTCGTGCAGCACCCAGTTGTTGCCTGTGGCGTCCAGCCAGCCGCGGTTGTCCACCGTGTCAAGCTTGAGCGCTTCTTCACGGGAGTAGCCGGTAAAGTGCACGAAACTGTCGTTTACTTCCAGCAGCCGGCCGTCTTCCAGCGTGGAGATGGCGATAATGGCCGGGCTGGACAGGAAGGCTTTGGAGAACTTTTCTTCGGATTCCTGCAAGGCGTCTTCCGCCTGGCGGTGCTCGGTGATGTTTCCCAGCCGCTCCGCCACGGCATTGAGCAGGAGCATCTCTTCCTTGGAAAACAGACCGTCGGTGGTGGGTAGTTTGGTATACCCTATCTCTACCACTCCAGCTTTAACGCCTTGTACCGTAACGACCGCAGAAATTTTAGGGGCGGTTGCCCGGTAGCGGCTGGTTTTGAACTCGTCCCCGTGGATGCGGATACGGGCGAAAGCGCTTTCCGGGTATTGCAGTGCCAGCGGCAGGATTTTCACAATCTCCGCCAGTCGTTCCTTGAGTGTTATATCCGGCATGCCGGTGATGCGGGTGATGTCATAGAGACAGCGGAGCTCCTTAAGGCGTTTTTCCAGGGTAAGCCGCACGTCCCCGCAAAGCGGCTTCTCCGGACCGTCGCCCGTCTTCTCCGGAATACGCTTGACCGGGCGGGCTTTCCGTGGTACCTGACCTATAGCAGCTTGAACAGATTTATTATGCAGTTTTTTCATTTCCCTTATGGTGACGCAAATGTAATCCGTGACCTGGCCTGGTGTCTATATAGCAGGTATTTACGGCTACAGCGTCAAGTGTCTAAAAGTAACCGGTACTATGCTTTTTGGCCATGCAGCATTCCCGTTAAATCTTCCTGTTCCATGCTTCTGGCCATCGCCTGCTCCCGCGTTATCATGCCGCGGTTAAAGAGCGCTGCCAGGGCGTGGTTCAGAGACTGCATGCCTTGCTCCTTGCTGGTTTGTATCGTGTTCATCATCTGGAAAGTCTTGCCCTCCCGGATGAGGTTCCTGATGGGGGGGGTGGCCAGCATGATTTCTACGGCCGCCACGCGCCCCGGCCCGTCCCGGCGGGGCAGCAGCAACTGGTAAAGTATGCCCTCCAGCACCAGGGACAATTGTACGCGTACTTGCTGCTGCTGGTAGGGCGGGAAAACGTCTATAAAACGGTCGATTGACTCCGGCGTGCCCGGTGTGTGGAGGGTGGTTAATACCAGGTGGCCGGTTTCCGCCGCCGTGAGCACCGCGGACATCGTCTCCAGGTCTCTCATCTCGTCCACCAGGATGACGTCCGGGTTCTGGCGCATGGCGTGCTTTAAAGCATTGGCGAAAGACCGTGTGTCCTTGCCGATTTCCCGCTGGGTAAAAATGCATTTGTTGTCCCGGTGAATGAATTCCACCGGGTCGCCGATGGCCACGATTTTACGTTTGACGGTCTGGTTGAGGTGGTTTATCATTGCGGCCAGAGTGGTGGACTTGCCGCAGCCGGTAGGCCCGGTCACAATCACCAGCCCGTTGTTTTTCATAGCCAGCTCTTTGCATATGGCCGGCAGCCCCAGCCCTTCGATAGTGGGCATGTCCGTCAGAATGGGACGGCAGGAAAGCCCGATTGTCCCGATTTGCCGGCAGATGTTGATGCGGAACCGCCCTATGTCTTTGGCCTCGTAGGCAAAGTCCGTCTCCAGTTCCCGGGCGAATTCTTCCCGTTCCGCTTCCGTGGTGATGTCAAAAAAGATGGCCGTCATCTCCTCCGGCGTGATAATGCCCATATCATCCTGAACGTTGAGTTCCCCGTTAATGCGCAGCGCCGGAGGGCTGCCTGTTTTCAGGTGCAGGTCAGAGGCGCCTCTCGCTACGGACATACCCAGCAGGTCGTTAATATTCATCCGGGTTTCTCCTTGATTGTTTACCACAATTCAGGGCTGTTATTTTTGTATATAAATTTCAAATGTAATTACTGTAATTACTGTTGTTTCATCCGGCGCGCCGGTCTCCACTACGTTTTCATCGAGTGAGGTAACGCGCACATCGGTGAAATGGTTCTGGCTTTCCAGCGCCGCCGCGTAAGCCAGGGCGGAGAAAACGCTGTCCGTTTCTCCTTTTATCGTGATATCTTCCGGCCGGATTTCTATCCAGGTGAAGGATATTTGCGGCGGCATGGCCCCGGTCACCAGCCTCAGGCCGGCGCCGTAATCCCCCCTGGCGTTGAGGATGGTCAGCTTAGCGTCCCTGACGGCGGCGGCGGCGGCGGTGATATCCGCGATGGTGCTCTCCGCATTGATAGTCTCTTCGTCGACCAGGGAGGCCAGGTTCAGCTCGCGCTGGACATTGCTGAACTCCGTTGCCAGTTTCAAATTATCCGTCTTGGCGTGCTGGCGGGCCTGATAAAGCGGATAGAGCAGTCCCACGGCGATAACCAGTGCCACGCTTAGCCAGATATAGCGGGAGGAAACGGGCTTGGCTTTGGGTTTGCGGTACTTGCCCGCCAGTAGATTAACGTTGATGTCCATAAAGTGTGACTGCTCGCTGCCGGGCAGGGTTTTTAGTGGTGCCCCTTTCAGTGCCAGCCCTATGGATGAGGCATAGGCGGCGGCGGGGAAATCATCCGGGGCCGCCACCGGGGGGATAAAGGGTTCAACGGGATATTCAATTTCTGCGTTAATCAAATCGCCGACCTGGCGTTCCTCGGCGAGGTCCCCGGTAATGATCAGGGGGGTGGCGGGGTTTATTTGCGCCTCCGGGTTATCGCTCTGGTAGAAAGCGGCGGTCTTGGTCAGCTCGTCTGACAGGCGTCGGATATTTTCCTCCAGTGTTGCCCCCTCCCCCCGCGGGCTGATGGTATGGATAACGGTGGGCAGGCCGCCGGTGATGAAAACGATGTCGAAACAGTCGGCGTCCAGATTGACGACGATTACATTGCTCCGCTGCACCGTCCGGGCCAGGGCTAGCGGCCGCAGGTCCATCATGTAGGGAGGCACGTTGGTGCTTTTCAGCGTCTCCACGGCGGCGTCAATAAAGTTGCGCGGTACACCCAGTATAAAATAAGATTGCTCCGTTTCTTTGCCGGGTATGGGCTGCCAGGAAAGGTACAGCTCTTCGAGCGGTAGTGAAATCTCTTTTTTCGCGGCGCGCAGGATGGACTCCTCGATTAGCGCCGGTTTCATCCGCGGCAGGCTGATAAAACGGTAGGTAAAGGACAGCCCGGCGATGCTGAACACCACTTTATCCCGCGGCAGTCCGGTGGACTTGAACAGGGTATTGACAGCCTCCCCCACCGCCTGGGGCTGGAGAATCAGCCCGTCGCGCACCAGTCCATCAGCCAGGTCAAGGCCGGCATACTTGTTTACCCGGTTCCCCTTGAGGGATAAAACTTTTATATTAGTGGAACTGATATTTAAGGCAACATACATTCAAATAATCACCCTTTCGCCGGGTCATTCGGCCGGAGGCGGCAGCGCGTAGACCGCCAATCTCACCGTTGCCGTTAGTGGTGTTGTAGCGTCCGCACCCGGTATGCTTTCCACGCCCAGGTACTCCAGCACCAGAGTATCCGGCGCGCCGGTTTCCAGTTGGTCCAGAAAAGACAGTAGCTGGCTGAAGGTGCCGGTCGCCTCCAGCTGGAAGCGTAATACGGCGTAATCGCGCCCGGCTATCTTTTCCATTACCCAGGCCGCCGCGTCCAGCGGTATTGCCTTTACCCCTGATTCCTCCGCCCGGCGCAGCGTTGTGGTCAGGATAGCCGTATCGTTGGTATCCGTATTGAAGGAGCTTTCCGCGTTTTGCAGGTCTTGCTGGGCGGCCGCCAGTTGCTGGGCGAGGTCGGCGGGCGGCAGGGGAATCAGCGCCAGTTCCTGTTTGGCCGCGGTAATTTGCCCGGTCAGCGATGTTTTCTGCCGGCGCTGATTGAGGTAGTCCGACCCCATGATGGCATAGACCGCCAGCAAGGCTAAGATTAATATCAGGACAAGCCATTTTCCGGTTTTCATAAATGCCTTTGCTATTTACTTTTTTTTATAAGGCGCTCGTAGAGTATCGCCAGTATCACCACATTTACTATGGCGATGATGGCCAGGAAGACGTTGCTGACTGATATTGAGTCCCATGTCATTTTCCTTCTCCTTTCGTCAATGAATTTGCCAGGATACGATAGATGCCGTGGTGTTATCCGTGTTGACCAGAGCGTTGATGGTCAGGCCGCCGGCGGTAGATTTGATTTGGTAAGCCGCCATGCCGCCCGTACCGCCGCCGATGCCGATAGTCTTTAAAATCCCCACCCACCCGCCGGAGCCGGTATAGACTACCGCCAGGGTGTCCGCGTCAATGGCGATGACGTGCGGGTAGAAGCCGTTGCCGTTTTCAAAAATCAGCGTATCTATCACGCCGTCCGGTATTGTCCCGTTCGGGTTTATCGCCACGGTTTTTAAAGTGCCGTGGCTGCTGCCGCCGGTAAAAGCGATGGCGAAGATGCCGCCGCCGACCGCGATGATATCGGCATAATCGCCGTCATCGGCATCGAAGACTATTTCCGCCGTGATGCTCTTGGTTATATTGCCGTTAGCGGCTATGCTCACCGTGGTCAGGATGCCGCCCCACCAGTCCCCATTGGCCGGGCTGGCTCCCGTATAGCTGATGGCAAAGCTACCCCCGGAAACGTTAACGATATCCGGGTAGTAGCAGGAGTACTGGTTGAATATGAATGTGTCTGTTGCCGTATTGTTGATATTGCCGCCGGAGGAGATGCCTACCGTCTTTAAGTAACCCCTGTTGCTGGCGCCGCGGTAGGCGATGGCATAGTAATCACCGGATACATGTTCGATGCTGGGCTCATAGCCGGAAGCATCAAAGGTGAGGCTATCCTTGACGCTGTTGCCGATATTGCCGCTGGATGCTATCAGGAAGGTCTTCACTATGCCGCTGTTGGACTGCCCGCGGTAAGCCACGGCGTAGTAGTTGCCGGATACATCGATAATATCGGGCTCATAGCAGCTTGAGCTATCGAAGATCAGGGAATCTATCACGCTATTGCCGATATCCCCGTTAGCGGCGATGGAAAATGTCTTGGCATAACCGCTGTTGGACTGTCCCCGGTAAACCACGGCATAGGTCGTGCCGGATACATGGATAATGTCCGGTTCATAACAGCGGCTGGTATCGAACTCCAGGGTATCTATGGGGGTGTCGGCAATCATACCGTCCGGCAGCACCGTAACCGTTTTCACCCAGCCGTAGTTATTCCAGTCGCCGTAGGCGATGGCGTAAACATTCCCCGCCACCGGGGTGATAACGGGTGTATTGCCTCCCGTCGGCCCGAAAATCAACGTATCTATTATGTTGTCCTCGATGCCGCCCCCCACCCCTCCGCCGCCTCCGGTGGCGTTGGCGGTCACGGTGATGCTGGGGGTGAATCCGTTCAAGACTTCCCCGAGCTGGTAGGTAACCGTGTCGCCGGGGTTGGTAAACTGGTCAGCCAGCGTGCCGTGTGTCAGTCTCCAGATAGCGTGTTCCACCCCGGCATCGGCGGCATTCCTGGCGTTGATGATGCCGGCGTAATCGCGGGAGCTGATGAGGCTGGTACCGGCGTGCCCCAGGAAAGGCGTTATCAGCAGCGACCCGATGGTCAGGGCCATCATGGCTAACGGCAGGGCCTGTCCCTTTTCACCCTTCATTAGCTGCCTCCCTGCGGTCGGAGATATACCATGTAAGTCCCGTTCTGGCTCACGTTGTCCCGGGACACCGGTGCTGAAGTAAGGTTTATTGTAATCATGCGGCCGCTGACGGAGAATGAGGCGCTGGTGATGTTGCGGGCCACAGTCAGCGGCAGACCGCCGGCGGAGCGGCGTAAATCGGTGCCGGACAGCGCGTAAGTGACCGTAGTATTATCGGATAACGTCAGCACCAGCTGGCTGCCGCCGGTTGCGTTGCGCGCCCCCTGTCCGTCCGTGTTGAGCCAGTAAGCGGCGTTTTGCACTTCATGCAGGGCGGTGAGCCGGCCGTTGCCGTATTCGGATACGGTGATAATCTGGTAGATGGCCGTGCCCAGGAACGCCACGATTACGCCGGTAATGGCGATGGCCACTATCAGTTCTACCAGGGTCATACCCGACTGTCTGTTCATCGTTTCACCTTGTAATCCGATACCAGGAATATGCTGGTGCCGGACCGGAGGATATTTACGGTTATCTTTTGTATATTGGTATCCGTACCGGACACCGGGTTGACGTTAATGGTGATGGTGTAACCGGCCGGCGCCGCTACGGCGGGATAGGTGGCGGCGCCGGGGTTAAACGGATAGTTTTTAATGTATTCCATCTGGGTCTGTGCCAGCGTCTGCGCCACCGTTTCTTTGTCCTGTTCGCTGACGGCCAGCGAGCCCGCTGAAAGGGAGACCACGAAGGCCACTACGGCCGTGCCCAGCACCGCCACGGCCACCAGCGTCTCCGCCAGGCCGAAACCTCTCTGGTCATTAATCCGTGTTATCAGCGGCTTTATCTTTGGCATTTACATCCCTCAGTGTATTGATTTCAAGACGGAATATAGCGGCGTAATCATGGAAAGCGCGATAAAAACAACCACCAGCCCGATGATGACCGTCAGTACCGGTTCTATCAGGGCAATGAGGGTATTGATACGGCGGTCGACCTCCCGTTCGTAATATTCCGCCATCGTGGCCAGGGCGTTGTCCATGGTGCCGGTCTTTTCGCCCACCACCACCATTTCTACCAGCAGGGGCGGGAAAAGCTTATTGTCCGCCATCGGCTGGGATAGCCCCTCCCCCTGGATGAGCCGTTCCTTGACGTTGCCGAAAGCCTGCCGGATTATCTGGTTGCGGTTGGCCTGGATAACAATGTCCATGATCTGGGGTAAACGCAGGCCCGCTTGCAGCAGCATCGAGCCGGTCTGGCAGAAAAGCTCCACGCTGCGTTCTATGGCGGTGGCGCCGATGAGCGGGATTTTTAAAATTAACCTGTCCCAGGCCAGCTTGACGGAAGGCAGCCGGGAAAGCCATACCGTTATCAGGATGAGGACCACCAGCCCGCCGAGGACATACAGGTATTGGTGCAGGAGAAAGTCTGTGACTGCCACCAGCAGCCGCGTCATCCAGGGCAGATTCGCCCCCAGTGACTTGAACAGGTTTGTCAGGGGCGGCAGGGCTACTGTGACTAAAAGGATGGATACGCCTAACGCCATCAGCAAAACAAAAACCGGATAAGCCATGGCGCGCTTGATTTTCTGGTTGGCCTGTAACCGCTTTTCCATATAGGCGGCGGCCTGCCGCAGGCCGGTCTCCAGCGTGCCCGCCTGCTCGCTGGCTTTGATGACCTGGCAATAGGTGCCGGAAAAAGCCCGGGGATAGCGGCTCATCGCCTGGGAGAGCGAGCCGCCGCTCTGGATTTCTTCCACCAGTCCATGGAAAATCTTTTTCAGGGCCGGCTTGCGCGCCTGGCCTTCCAGCAGCTTTAGCGACGTGGTGATGGTGATGCCGGACTTCACCAGCGTGGCCAGCTGGTTGGAGGCATCGATAATATCGCGGACTTTTACCCCGAAGAACGACGGTATCAGTTTTTCCAGGCTGGTGCCCGGTGCAACTTCTTCCAGGCTGAGGATATTCTGGAAACCGGCGTTATACAGCGTCGTCTCGGCCAGGGTTTCCGAGATTGCTTCGACCCTGCCTTCAACCACTTTCTTATCGGCGGTATAGACTACATATTTGTATGTCATTATTCTCTTTCAACTCCTCTCCCCCGGCGGGAGAAGAAACCGTCAGCTAACGGAAAATACGCTGCGCATTACTTCTTTAAGGGAGGTAATCCCCTCCTTTACCTTGAGCATTCCATCCTGTTTCATGGTCATCATGCCATCGGTGATGGCCTGTGCTTTCATTTCACTGGCGCTGGCGCGGTCGCGCAGCATTTTTCTCATTGCCTCGCTCATTATCAGCAGTTCAAATATCCCAATACGCCCGCGGTAGCCGGTATTGGCGCACAGGTTGCAGCCGGTGCCCTGGTAAAAAGTTACGGACGGGGCTTGTACTTCTTTATTAAATATCTCCAGCTCTTCAGGGGTGGGCTGGTAGGGGGTGCGGCAGTTGGTGCAGATGCGGCGTACCATCCGCTGGGAAACCATGCCGATAACGGTGGAAGAAATCGAGGCCGTTTCCGCATCCAGGTCCAGCAGGCGGAACAGCACACCCACCGCATCGTTGGCGTGGATGGAGGTAAGCACCAGATGGCCGGTTAGAGCGGCCTGGATGGCGGTGGTAACGGTATCTTTGTCCCGTATCTCCCCCACCAGAATCACATCAGGGTCGTGCCGCATAATGGCCCGCAGCCCGCCGGCGAAGGTGATGCCGGCCTTGTTATTGACCTGCGCCTGGTTGATATCCGAAAAGCTGTATTCGATGGGGTCTTCGATAGTCATGATATTGCGTTCTTTTCTATCCAGTTCATTGATAGAAGCATAAAGGGTGGTGGTCTTGCCGGAGCCGGTAGGCCCGCCCACCAGTATCATGCCCAGCGGGCTTTGCAGCAGGGAGTGGTATCTCTTTAATACTTCCGGCTGAAAGCCGAGTTCGGTCAGGGTGAAAAGCGCCAGGGACTTGTCCAGTATTCTCAGGGTAACTCTCTCACCGTTGGGGGTTTCCATGGTGGCGGTGCGGATATCGATTTCGTTACCGCCGATTTTCACGGAGAATTGCCCGTCCTGGGGGCGCCGGGTTTCCGAAATATCCATTTCCGAGAGGATTTTAACGCGGGATACCAGCGCCGAATGAATGGTGAGCGGGAAAGAGAACATGTCATGCAAAATGCCGTCAATCCGGTAGCGGATACGCAGCCGGTTTTCCTGCGGCTCGATGTGCACGTCCGAGGCGCGGTCCTTGACGGCCTGGTTTATCAGCAGGTCGAGCGTCTCGGCGACGGGGGTGCGGGCGGCCAGCGCGGCCGGGTCCGGCGCTTTTTCTGTTGCCGCCGGCGCGAACCGGCTGACCTGTTTTTCAATGGCGCCGGTCGAGCGGTAGCTGAGATTGATGGCCTGCTCAATGTCCGAGCGTACGCCCAGGGCTATCTCCACCCGCATCTTGGCTTGCGCCTTGATGTCCTCGATGGTGCGGACGTCCTCCGGGTCCGCCATCACCACCATCAAAGAGTTATTAACAATATCCAGCGGGATAATCACGTACTTGCGCGCCATTTCTTCCGGGATTAGCCGCAGCGCTTGCGGCTGTACGGTATGCCGCTTAAGGTCGATGAGGGGCAGGTTGTGCTGGATGCTCAGGACCACCGCCAGTTGTTCCGGCTGTACCAGCCCTTGCTGAAGCAGGATATCGCTTAGTTTGCCGCCTTTTTGCTGCTGCAGCGTCAGGGTGCTTTCCAGCTGTTCCGGCGTAATGAGCTTTTCCTCTACCAGCATATCACCGAGGTTCTTTTTAGCCGCCTTATCCGTGGTCACGCGTTTATACTCCTCATCCTATCTTTTCCGGGGCGGGCTTGCCGCCGCCTTTTTTCTCCAGGAGTTTCTGCACATGGCTTACGATTTCCGCCGGGGCGGAAGGCTTGGTCAAGTAATCATCCGCGCCTACTTTCAAGCCCGTATCGCGGTCTATCTCCTGCGCTTTGGCGGAGAACATGAGAATGGGCATCCCGGCGGTGTCTTTTTCCGCCCTCAGGCGGTGGCATATTTCAAACCCGTCTATGCCCGGCAGCATCACGTCCAGGATAACCAGGTCCGGCGCATCGGTATGTGCTCTCCTTAGCCCTTCCAGTCCATTTGCGCTGATGATTACCTCAAAACCTTCGCGGCGCAGCGAGTATTCCACCAGCCTGGACGTAGCCGGATCATCTTCGATTATCAGTATTTTTTTTGGCATTTTTCTTCCCTCCTTTACTGTTGATGGGGAGGGTAAAGCTGAAGGTGCTGCCCTCGCCCGTTTTGCTTTCCACCCAGATGCGCCCGCTGTGTGCATCCACTATTTGCTTGGAAATATATAGCCCCAGCCCCGTGCCGCCCCGCACCGTTTCTCCCTCCGCCCGGTAGAACCGCTCGAAGAGGTGGTTGATGGTCTTCTGATTCATGCCGGTACCGTGGTCGGATACCTGAACCAGCACCTCACCGTCGCGTTTTTCTGCTTTGATGGCTACGCTGCCGCCGGGGTCGCTGAACTTGATGGCATTACTCAAGAGGTTGATGATTACCTGCCTTATCCGCTCATTGTCCACGTCCATCTCTGGCAGGTCCGGTGGTATATCCTCGCTAAGCGTAATGTTTTTTTCGTGGGCCAGGCTGCGGAACATCTTTATGGATTCAGTGAACATTCCCTGCACCGGGACATGTTTTCGGTAAATCTGGAAGCGTCCAGCTTCCAGGCGGGACATATCCAGCAGGCTGTTGATAAGATTACCGAGGTGGGCGGTCTCTCTATCTACAATCTGGAGGAACTCCTGCTGGGTGGTAGGGTCAGGCACCTGACCGTCCATAATCAGCTTGGTAAAGCCGCTAATGGACTGCAAAGGCGTGCGCAGCTCGTGAGAGACGTTGGAGAGGAATTCAGTCTTCATTTCGTCCAGTTTGCGCAGCTTTTCCTCAGCGGTTTTGCGTTCGGTGATATCCCTTATAATGGCGGTGATGATATTTTCACCGTCGGAATTTCTCGTGGAAATAGAGATATCTACGGGCACCACTGTGCCGTCTTTTTTCATTACACTGGACTCAAATACACGGTGGATGAAGTCGCTTTTACCGGTCTGTTTAAACTGGGCGAATTCTCTGGAGACGTTTTTTCGCGTGGCCGGTGGGAAAATGACCAGGGCGGACTGCCCCAACATTTCCTTTTCTTTATAGCCGAACAGCTTTTCCGCGCCGCGGTTCCATAGCGTAAATTTCATCTGCGGGTCTAGCGATATAATGCCGTCATTGGAGGTGTTGATGAGCTCGCGGTATTTTTCCTCGCTGCATTTCAGGTCTTCTTCCGCCTGCTTGCGCCGGGAAATATCGGATACCAGCGTTATCCATCCGTTGCGCTGCCCCTTGTCATTTATGGATTGAGCATGAACGTCTACCCAGATATCACCGCGTGGTGTGCGGTAAATCTGCTCTTCCTGGTTGAATCCTCTGTCCAGAAGTGTATTAATGCGTTTATCATTTTGTCCCTGGTATTCTTCGATCAGCGTTAAGACCTCACCGATAGGTTTCCCGATGGCATCAGACACTTTGATGCCGAACATCCGCTCGCAAATTTCGTTCCAGTGGGTAATAATAAAATTGTTATCCATGCCGAAGACGCCTTCATGCAGGGATTTGAGTACGGTGTCCGAAAAGCGCAAAGATTCTTCCATCCTATTACGCTCGGTAATGTCCCGGCAGACGCAGAAAATCAGCTTCTGTCCGGCGAAGATAGCCCCGTTGATGCTCATTTCCGCGTCATAAGAGCTGCCGTCTTTACGGCGATGCTTTGTTTCAAAACGGTTACCGGCCTCATCTGTATTTTGCATAAGTGTCAGGATTTCCTCGCGCGTTAAGTGACAGTCCCAGTCCCATACGTGTAAATTGAGAGTTTCTTCCATGGAGTAGCCAATCATTTCAGCAAAACGCCGGTTGGTTTCATAAACCTTGCCGTTCTGGTCCAGGATAGTGATGCCGTCTCCGGACTGCTCTATAAGAATACGCCGGCGGGTAATTTCATCAGCCAGCTTGACTTCCATTTTCTTGCGCTCGGTAATATCCGTGGCTACGGAAAGCACGTTCTGTTTGCCGTCTATTTCCACGATGTCCGCGGAAAACAACCATATGCCCAGTTCACCGGATTTTTTACGGAAGTGGTATTCCTGGCTGCTGACCACCCCTTTCTCCTGTAAGGTTTTAATCATGGATTCGCGCTCTTCCGGGAATACCCATAGTCCCAGTTCCAGGGTTTTTTTACCGATAATTTCCTGCTGAGTATAGCCGGTCAGCTTCAGAAAAGAATCATTAGCATCCAGTATCTTCCCGTCCTCTATTGTAGAGATAACGGAGGCTTCCGGACTGTTGCGGAAGGTCTTGGAGAACTTTTCTTCAGAAGCGCGCAGGGACTGCTGGGCTTTGGCCAGCTCCGTAACATCCGTGATGGCATTGATGAAGCAGGGTTCGCCGTTGATGACGATTTGCTCTCTGGAGAAAAGCCCGTTACGGATTTCCCCGGACTTGGTGCGGACGGCTATCTGGGCGTTCTGCACCCGCTGTTTTTCATGGGTTATCTTAACCAATTTTTCCCGTTCGGTATCGTTCACCCAGAAATTAAGGTCGTCGGCGTTATGGCCGATGACTTCTTTCCGGGTGTAGCCCGTTATGCGGGTAAAGCTTTCATTGACCTCAATGAAAATACCGTCCTTGATCCGGTTGATGGTGAACAGGTTGACGCTAGCATGAAACGCCTTAGAAAACTTTTCTTCTGATTCCCGCAGGGTTTCTTCCGCTTTCTTGCGGGCGGTAATATCAATGATGAAGAGTTGAATGCCGGTAACTTTACCGTTTGGTCTCATCAGTGAGCAGCGTATTTCTACCATTGTGACAGCGCCATTGGGGCGCTTCCATTCCACTTCCAGAGGGCGGGTGACTTCCCCGGCTAACATGGAGCTGAATAGCCGTAAAAAATTGGGATTTTTAGCCATGTTTATGCCTGGAATACGCGAAAAATGCTTACCGATAATCTTCTTTTCAGTGGTATCAAGCAAGCCTAAGAAAGCTTTATTACATGAGGTAACCAAGCCACGGTTATCCATCGTTACGATGCCGTCATGGGCAAGTTCCACGATGTTGCGGTATTTCTCCTCGCTCGCCCGCAGGTCACCCTCCATTTTTTTACGTCTGGTAATATCCCGCAGGGAAGCCAGGTAAGCGGGCGAGCCCTCCCAGTGGATTTTGACCACACTCATCTCGGCGATGGCGGTATTCTTGCCGCGGGACTTTACGATAATTTCCGATATGCCGTTTTTGTCCAGCGGAAACTTGAAAGGCTGGTTAATCAGCTCTTGGCGGGCGCGATTCAGTACGGTTTCCACCGCGGGATTGGCGAAGAGGATGCGCCCGTTCTCACCGACGACGACGATGGCATCAGCGTTTTTCTCCAGGATTTTTTGCAGGTTGGCCTGGATATTGAGGATTTCCTGGGCATACTGCTCCAGCTCTCCCTGCAGTCGGGCGCGCTCTATGGAATAACGCAGCGAGCGTTCCAACTGGGGGCTTTCTATCTGTCCCTTCACTAGGTAGTCCTGCGCGCCGGACTGTACCGCCTTGATGGCGATGGCTTCATCATCAAAGCCGCTTAATACTACCAGCGGAATGTGCGGCGCATCCAGTAAGATGTTGGTGACGGTGTCCATTCCGTGGCTGTCCGGCAGGCCGAGGTCGGTAAGAATAAGGTCCGGCGGTTTCCTGGCTATCAACGCCAGCCCTTCATGGAGGCTCCTGACCACCGTCACCTCGAAATTGCCGGCAGTAGATATTTCCAGTGTCCGCCGGATTAGCTCGGCGTCATCGGCGTTATCTTCTATAAGCAGTATTTTCGTCTTTACGTTTTCCATATCATCGTATCCGGTTGCATGTGTGTCATTTACTATATTGTTAATAATTACGGCAGGGGTTCATTTATCAGGAGCCAGTAAAGCCCGATATGCCGCACCGCCTCCACGAACTGGTTGAAGTCCACCGGCTTGCGCACGTAGCTGTTCGCCCCGGACCTATAGCCGCTGATGAGGTCATGTTCCTCCTTGGAAGAGGTGAGGATGACCACCGGTATCAGCTTGGTATTTTCATCGGCGCGCAGATGTTCCAGCACCTGGAGTCCGTCCATTTTGGGCAGTTTTAAATCCAGCAGAATCAGACGCGGGGTCTCTTTAACGTTACGCCCGGCATATTCGCCGCGCCCGAAAAGGTAATCAAGGGCTTCAACGCCATCACGGGCGACTACCATGTTATTAGCGATGTTGTTTTTGCGTAAAGCCCGTTTGGTCAGCTCAACGTCATCGGGGTTGTCTTCCACCAGCAGTATAATTTCGTCGCTGGTCATCATGCCTGCGCTCCTTGTGTCAAAGTGAAATAAAAGGTGGCGCCTTTGCCCACCGCCCCTTCAGCCCGGATGGTGCCGCCGTGCCGGTTGATAATCCGCTGTACCGTGGCCAGGCCGATACCGGTGCCGGGGAAATCGGTAGAATCGTGCAGCCGCTGGAAAGCGCCGAAAAGCTTGTCATTATAAGCCATATCAAAACCGGCGCCGTTATCCTTGACGAAGAAGGTGGTAACATGGTCCTTAACGGTGCTCCCGAACTCTATCCGGGGATTTGAAGTCTTGCCGGAAAATTTCCAGGCGTTGCCCAGCAGGTTTTCCATCAATACCCGTACCATTTCGGGGTCGGCGACGGCGCTTAAGCCACGGTCTATGACGAACTTGGCGCGATTGTCCGGCTGCGTTTCCTGCAGCCTGTCTGATATTTCTCCCGCCAGCGCGCTCAAATCTATATCTTCCAGGTGCATCTCACTCCTGGTCAGCCGGGAAAGCTTGAGCAGCCCGTCAATCAGCTCGCCCATTTTCTGGCTGGCGCTGCGCAGGCGCTGTAAATAGTCACGGCCGGTCTTGTCGAGTTTGGACTTGTAGTCTTCCAGCAAGGCCTGGCTGAAACCGTCGATGCTGCGCAGCGGCGACCGTAAATCATGGGAGACGGAGTAGCTGAAGCTCTCCAGTTCCTTGTTAGTGGCTTTGAGCTGGGCGGAATAGTGTTCCAGGCTGGTCATGGCCTGTTTCAGTTTCTCTTGCGCTTGTTTTTGCTCGGTGATATCGGTTATCACCAGCATGACGTACGGCTTACCGCCGATATTGATGATGGTGGCGGAAAACAGGCCCATCCGTATTTCCCCGGATTTTGAGCGTGAAGGGAACTCCACGTTGTAGACACTGCCTTTTTCTTGCAGGACGCCGATTACCTGCTCCAGTTCCTCTTTGTTTACCAGGAGGCCGAGGTCCTGAATACCCCGGCCGATAATTTCCTGGCGGGGATATCCGGTAAAGCGGGAGAAACTATCGTTGACTTCAACGAATTTGTCTTCTTCCAGCGAAACGATGCAGATGGCGCTGGGACTGGAGTTAAAGGCTTTGGAGAACTTTTCTTCCGAGTCCCGCAGCGCCTGTTCCATACGTTTGCGCTGTGTGATATCCGAGCCGACCACCAGAGCGCAGGGATGGCCGTTTAGCTGTAAATACTCGGTGGAAAGTAGCATGGTGCGGATTTCACCGGATTTGATACGGATATCACATTCTTCATTGCGTATCTTGACCTGCCCGAGGATTTTACTCAGCATCTTCCCCCGGTTTTCTGCATCGGCCCACAAATCGAGTTTGTCCGCGTTTTGGGAAATCATATCCGCCCGGGTGTAGCCCGTAATATCGGTGTAACCCTGGTTGATTTCCAGGAAAACACCGTCGTCTATCGTGGACAGAGACATGGCGTTCGGGCTGGCGTGAAAAGCCTTGGAGAATTTCTCTTCTGATTCGCGTAAAGTCTGCTCGATGTTGAGGCGCTCTGCCAGATTAAGTTCTATTTCCGCCCGGTCTTTTCTGCCGACGGCGGCGATGGTGGTTACAATAAAGGTGATAATCAGGATATATGCCATCAATGGCGCTATGATTTCGAATCCCAGCAAGCCGGATGATGCCAGTATGACAATAGTTATTATATATATGGAAGCCAGGGTGATGGTCTGCCGGACGGTCAGCATCAGGCTGGCGATTAACAAAGGCAGGGACAGCCACATCAATTCCGCGGTCACGTTTATTTCCGGTGGTTTTATTATGGCGACGGAGACCGAAGGAATGGCCGGTACGACCAGCGTGAGCATCAGGGCTGCCCGGTGGTACCGGGTGCGGCTGATGATATAGGTTAAAAGGAAAAGCACGGAGGATGCCGCTGTAATCAGCCACGCATTGCTGCCCATTTTCTTCAGGGATATCGCGCCTGCCAGGGTGGCAAGAGTCATCAGCAGCAGGAAAGCCGCCAGCAAACGGACGCGCCGCTGCTGCTTCGCGTCGATAACGACCGATGGTTCGGTCAGCCACCGTGAAGCAGCGACGACAGCCCGGATGATATTATCTTTCCTTGGCAGGATACGGGATGACCCTGTTGCCATGTTTCATCTCCTGGCAGGCGTCGGACGCCTGTACCGGGACGTATTTATTTATTGGTTGTCTTGTCGGCCGTATAGGCTAGTAGCCGGTGCTTACCTGGGTTACCAGTCCGGTGGTGGTGCAGGAATAGGTGCCTTTGGTGACCGGCGTCCGCAAATAGTCGGGATAAAGAGGGTTGCTGGAGGGGAAGCCGGACATGTTGGCTGTCGCGGCAGTGGCGGTGACCGAGGTAATGTGCGTCTTGGCCATCAAGATGTCCACGGCGGTTTGTACCGTGACAAGCTCCGCCTTGGCGGCTTCGACTTGCCCGGTATCGGCCAGACCGATGACATTGGGGAGGACGACGGCGGCCAGCACGCCCAGGATAGCTACGACGATGAGCAGCTCTACCAGGGTAAACGCCTTGTCATTGTGAATGAATTTCTTGAGTAATCTCAGCATAAAATTGCCTCCTTTAGTTTTTTTGCCCTGATGCTTTTCCATTTTTACCTCCTGGCTGTTTTCAATTTTTAAGGGTAGTTTTTCCCCGTATGCATGTTATGCCTGGTAATAAAGTCGGAAAAGTCCTGGCTGCCCACCCGGAAATGCCCCCCCGGCAGCCGGAAGGCGGGCAGCCGGCCGGTGCTTATCCAGCGCAGTACGGTGGTGTTGCTGACACCGCAGCGCTTGGCGATAAAACCTACCGATATATATTCCGGGTTCCATTGTGCGGACGTGTTCGGCAAGCTAACCTCCCCCCGGAGTTTGACCGGTACTTTTCGTGATGCAACCGGAACAGTCAGCAAATTCGGTGCTTGCGGTGTTTGAATCGTTTGTAGTATATAAAAGTCGTCTCACAGTAAAATCACACGCCGTCACAAAAAGTTCACAGATAAATCACAAGGTGTGAGGCTGCGTACGTATTTTTGAAAAAACGCATAGTGATGGCAGGTGACAATTGTGAGTAAAAAAATCCGGCGGAGGGGGCCGGATTTATAGCGGCCGGCTTCCCCGTTTATTGAGTTAATTGAGGAGGGAGGCGGGGAAGCCGGCCGGCATTGAGGAGGTTCAGGCATGTTTGATGCGCGGCGTTAACCGCGCGTGACTGGTAATTAGCTGTTCCTTAACGGGATTTTGTGTTTAGCGGCGAAGCTGTAAAAGTCGTCCCGGAAGATGCGGTTCTGGCCTCCCGGCAGTCTGAAGGCGGCCAGATTGCCTTTCTCAATCCATCTCAGGACGGTTACCTTGCTTACGCCGCAGTGCTTGGCAACGACGCCGGTAGTGAGATATTGCGGGTAGTAGTTATCCATTTTAGTTTCCACAGGACGCCTCCTTAACGGCAGGAATGCGGGGTATTATTTATGCCCGCGACAATCATTCAGTTAACCATATTTACGATATTTCTTAAGTTACTTTAATGCCCCGTGTTTACATCTGAATCACAAAACCCGGCGGAAAAGACACAAAAAAGTCACATAAAAAAAAGGGAAGGAAAGAAAATAGCGTTGATAGCGGCAAAAGGATAAACAGCGCTTTACCAGTAGCTGTTTTTACGGCGGCCGTTAACGTAGGGGTTATCCCGGCGCTCGGTGCCGATGGTGGTCTCGCGGCCGTGCCCGGGGTAAATGGCGGTGTCATCCGGCAGGGTCATCAGCCGGGTCTGAATGCTGTGGAGGAGCTGGGGGCGGCTGCTGCCCGGCATCATCGTGGTGCCGATGCCGCGGTGGAAGATGGTGTCCCCGGTGAATACTTTGCCCGCCGTCAGCAGGCAGATGCTGCCCGGTGTATGCCCCGGAGTGTGAATGACCTGGTAAGTGGTATTGCCCACCGTTATCTCATCCCCTTCACGCAGGGTGCGGTCAGGGGGGTGGGGCGTCCGGTAAGAAATGCCGAACTGCGAGCTATAAGAGCCGGAGCCTTCCAGGAAATCCGCGTCCTCCACGTGGATGGCAACCTCGGCGCCGGTCTGGTCCTGTATCTCGTACAGGGCGGCTATATGGTCGGAGTGGCCGTGGGTCAGGACGATAATCTTGATATCGAAACCGGAAGCGGCGATAGCCGGGAGGATTCGTTCGGGGTTACCGCCGGGGTCGATGACCATACCCTCGGTCCCGGCTTCATCGCCGACGATAAAGCAGTTGGCGGATAGCCCCCCGACCACCAGCCTTTTGATAAACAGTCTGTTTTCCATGTGTCAGAAGAAATTGTCGCGCAAGGGCTGACAATTCCAACATACCAGACTGGCTGAAAATAGGCAAGTCGGGGCGGCGCGGAAAACGCCGGGGGAAATTTAGCGCGGACAGGCAGACGGGGGAGTTATCCCTTGATGAGCATCAGCGGCGAATCTCCGCCGAGCAGGACTTTCTGCGCTACGCTGCCCAGCGACCACAGGTTCAGGGCGGTCTGGCCGCGGGTGGACATCGCCACCAAATCACTGGTGACCTCATTGGCGTAGTCGATAATCTGGTCGGCGGCGTTGCCGATTTTCACCTGGTAACCGGCGGTCAAGCCGTCCTCGCCCAGGCGACGGCACGGTCTTTCAGGAGATTCCCTAGCGCGGCGGCGCCGGGTTAATCCTTATACGGCTCCGGCGGCGGTGGCTGCATCACGTTGATGCGGTGCTTGTTGTACGGCATGTGGTAGGTGGTGGGCTTATCCGGGATATTATCCTGATTCCCGGCGATGCTGGCGCCCACCGGTTCGTCCACCCAGCCTTTTTCATAGGGGCACATGAAGGTCAGGCGGTAGTTGAACTTAAAGAATTTCCACTGACCGTCTTCTTTAACGTACTCCATGTCATACTTGCCCAGGCAGAGGAACTGCGCCGTCTTGGCCCCGCCGATGGAGCAAAAGCCGTGGGAGTGCCAGAGCCCTTTGGCCATGGTGCCGGCGCGGTTGATTTCAATGACGGGATTCACCGTCATGTGGATGGCCAGGAACCCGGCTGTCATCATTCTTTTCTCGGCGAAAACGGTGTTCCAGAAGCGGGAAATGCTATCGATGCCCTCGTAAACGCCGCTGTCTTCAATCTCCATAGTCACGCCGGGCGTTTTTTGCGCGAAGAGGTTCACCACTTCCTTCCTCTTCCCGATGTGGTAGAGATGGGCGTACTGGGACATCAATTTCCAGATTTCCAGGTAGTCTTTAGTCCAGGCAAGCCCGGCGACCTGTTTTTTCAGGCTGATTACTTCCGCTTCCAGTTCGGCCAGTGTCATCGGCATATGGATTACCTCCTAAAATAAAAGGGGCCTAGTAGCCCCTCTTTCGATCAACGATATTGCGCAGCTTTTTACCGTCCAGGTAGCGCCTCAGATTATCACAGAAAAGGTCGGCGGCGCGCACCATGTAGTCCTCCATGCCGCCGGAAACGTGGGGACTCAGGATAACGTTTTTAAAGTCCCAGAGTCGGCTGTCTTCAGGCAGGGGCTCGGCGGCGGTAACGTCCAGACCCGCCCCGGCAATCCTCCCGGCGTCCAGGGCGCGGATAAGCGCCTCCTCGTCGATAAGGTCGCCCCGCCCGATATTGATAATGTAAGCCGAGGGCTTCATGGCTTTGAACTCCGCTTCCCCGATGATGCGGCGCGTTTCCGGGGTGAGGGGCAGGCACACCGCCACGAAGTCACTCTCCCCGAGCATTTCGTTCAGCCGCGCCTGGGGCAGCAGCAAATCAACGTGCCGGGCTTCACCTTCCTTTTTAGTGGAGCGACGGGTGGCGATAACTTTCATGCCGAAGGCCTTGGAAAGCCGCGCCACCTCCCGCCCGATATGCCCCAGCCCCACGATGCCCACCGTCCGGCCGCGCAGCACGCGGGTGCCGTATCTTTGCCACCGGCGCGACTGCATCATGCGGAAGCTGCTCGGTGTGTCTTTAACGAACATAAGCATCAAAGAGAGGACGAACTCACCGATGGGGGTGGCGTGGATGCCGCTGACGCCGGTGATGATAATATGACTGCGCCAGATTTCCGTGTCCCGGTGGCGGTCCACGCCGGCGGAGGTAGCCTGGAACCACTTGAGGCGCGGCGCGCGTTTGGTGATATCGCTGGGGGGAATGAACCCGAAAAGAACGTCGGCCTCCGCCAGCAGAGCATCCAGCGCCGCTTTACGCGAGCCGTCCCCGTTCATCTCAGCCATCAGCAGCGCCGAGCCGTCTTTAACGCTCACTTCCGGGCCGACGGCCTTGATGCGGCGCATAACCTCGTCATCAGCGTGGGGAATAGAACGGTCAAAAGAAGGAGTTGTTACCAGCACGTTTAGTGTTCTCATGAAACTCCCTTACCGGGCGGCACGGATTTTCCGGCTCGCTTACAACTTACCAGAAAGGGTGTTATGGCGTCAAAAGAGCGCCGCCGCCCCGGACAACCCGGGCGGGGCGGCTGAAGAATCCGGACAGTACCTGAAAAAGCAAAACGGAGGCGGGGCAAGACAGGTTTTTCCCGCCGCGGTTTATAACTAGGTGGCCTGGCCGTGACGTTTCCCGCGGGTCTCTTTAAAGCTGGACGCCGGTTTTACCAGCAGCACCGGCACTTTACTCAGCCGGATGACTTTTTCCGCGATGTTGCCCATGTCCCAGCGGTTGAAACCGGACTTGCCGCGGCTGGCCATGACGATGATGTCCGCCTTCTCATCATCGACAAAGTTGACAATCTCCTCGGCGGGATGACCGGCCAGGACGTGAGCGGTTACGGTGAACCCCTTTTGCTCCAGGTCCTGCGCTATCCGGCAGAGATAGTCGGAGGCGGTCTTGGCCATCTTACCCACGGTTACCTGAACTAACGGGCGTTTGGTGATCATGTTGGTATAGACGACGCCGGTCTGGTATTCGGGCAGCAGCATCGGCTCCTCGGTGTTATTTTTTTCCGGCGCATACTCGCTGGTGGACTGTCCCTGAGCCAGGTGACCGACCACTTTTTCCGTAACGGATACCAGCAGGATTTCCGCGATGCTGCATCCTTTGGCTATTTCCTCGAGGTGGGGCAGGGCGATTTCCGCCAGCTGGGAGCCGTCAAGGGGAACCACGACTTTTTTATACATCTTATCCTCCATCTACATACATCTAAAGAAACGGGGCGTTTGAACGATAATATCATACTAACAGATAAGATGTATAGCGGTAATAACATCCCGGAAGGAAATGTTAAATAATCATAACAAAATAGTGGGATTAGAGATTAGGGGGAAGGGATTTGTTTTAAATATTTTTTTATTGAGGTCCACGTACGATTTATAGCTAATCATTTGTTTTTTGTTATATGTTAACTCAGCTTCAAAAACCGGGTATTTGTTTTTTAATTTATGGTAAGCGGGGTAAGGGATAGTTAACAGTAAACAGTTAACAGTTAATAGTATAAGGGGAATAGGGGAGAAAAGGAAGGGGATAATGTCATGATTGTCATGATGGGGAATGAGGCTATCTTAACCGTTGTGGAAAAAGCCGGAATCTGAAAAGCGATGAGAGGAGGCTATAACCTTTATCAGGAGACCGATGCGAGACGCGTGGTATTTTTAATAACAACGTTAGGGTCAGGGTTGGCTTTGGGAACAGACAGGCCGCGTTCTTTTAAAAGAGCGACATGCTCTTCCATTCCCCATTTTGCTTTGTAAAGACAGTCTTCAATGGAGTGGCCGACGCCGGTAAAACCATCAACATCCGGCGAATAGAAAGTAAAGAAAGAAGGGTCGGCCGTAGCCTCTATTATCAATGAATATTTTAAATCTATCATTTTACTTTATCCCCCGATGCTTCAAACCAGCCGCTTTTAAGATAGCGTCACAGGTCCCGGTAGGAATTTCCCTAGAACCATGATAATCAATTCTAATTAGCTTGTCCAGACCTGGCTTGCTGTAATACCGTATGGAGCCTTTTTCTTTAATAAGCGCGAAGCCGTTTCGCTCCAGGAGTCTGACCAATTCGCTGAATTTCATAACTCCCTACTTTTTTGGGTGCGTATTACAGGTCTTAATCAGGTATAGGTCAAAAAACTAATGACCTCATCCCCTCCGGGCCCCCTCTCCCGGGGGAGAGGGGGAAGGGACGGTGGGCCGGAGTCCGCCGGTAAAGACTAGTCCAGCGAGACCGGTTTGAGGCCGGCGTTGCGGCTGGCCTCGTTGGTGGGTTTGCCGGTAACCGGGTGCATGAAGTGGAAGGGGAAGATGTAGCCGGAGACATAGCGGAGGTCTTTGGGGTCCAGGGGGATATCCGCTTTGGGCATGGGGGGCGGGGCCTGTCCGCCGCCTTCCTGGGGTACCGCGCCACGGCCGGTAATAAAGCCGCGGCCGAGGTCTTCCGGCATCGTCCAGCCGGACGGGATGCGGACGCCGTAGGGGATTATCCAGTTGATGGAGAGGATTTTCCAGATGCCGCGCTCTTTGACATAGCCCATCTCGTAGATGCCGCCGGTGAGAGAGCCGCCCTTGACGTTGCCCTTATCCGACATGAAGATAGCGCCGAAGCCATACCAGCGGCCCTGGGCGGTCTTGCCGTTCTTGGCGACGGTGATGAGGCCGCCGCTGGGCATCAGCTGGTGGGAGAGTCCCTTGGGGCCTTTGCCTTCACGCATGTTGCCGAAGTACTTGCGGACGCCCTCTTTGCCGGTCCACTTGCCTTCCAGCCAGTCCAGCATGACGTCATCACGGTCCGCAAAGCAGTCGATGATGGCCTCGCCGAGCATGTGCTCGACATAGTAGTTGTAGGCTTTCTGAAGTCGCTTAATGGCCTCGATATCTTCGAGGAGGGTGAGTTTTTTCTCCTGGGCCTTGAGTTTTTTCTCAAGTGATTTGATTTTAGATTCCAGGTCTGCTGTGGTCACGAATTCCTCCTTCTAAAATAATCTTGATTGAAGCTGATGCAATCATTATAAGAGGATGGGGCGGAAATATCCAATTTGGGGGGGGATGTATAGTACCAACCCCTTTTCCTCTTATCCCCACCTGCGCTAAAGCTTCGGCGGACAAGCCTCTCCCCGCTGGCAGGGAGAGGGACGATAGAAGAAGCAGGGAAATAATTTGCGACCATTCCGTTGAAAAACGGAATCCAGAGGCGCGGCATTGGTCTATTTATGCGTGAATAGCACGAGGCGGGGTTGACTGGATATGGTTCGACAGGCTCACCATGAGCGGGAATGACGGTGGAGGAAAACTTTTACCCCTTAAGTATCTCCT
This sequence comes from Dehalococcoidales bacterium, assembly GCA_041652735.1. Taxonomy (NCBI): domain Bacteria; kingdom Bacillati; phylum Chloroflexota; class Dehalococcoidia; order Dehalococcoidales; species Dehalococcoidales bacterium. Next base: position 35,316 of record JBAZGT010000025.1, read on the forward strand.
CCAGAATGACGCGGGCGGCGGACTTGTCCAGGGGCTTATTGTTGTTGCCGCACTTGGGGCTTTGGACGCAGCTCGGGCAGCCGTCTTCGCAGGGGCATTCCTTTATCACGTTGAGGGTGGCTTCCCACAGCTCCGTTATCATATCGTAGCCCTTTTCCGCGATGCCGATGCCGCCGGGGTAGGCATCATAGATAAAGACCTGGGCGCGGCCGGTGTCCGGGTGGAGGGGGGTGGAAACGCCGCCGATGTCATTCCTATCGCAAAGGGCGAAGAGGGGCAGGATGCCGATAGCGGCGTGCTCGGCGGCATGGAGGCCGCCGGCGAAGTCCCGGCCGTTTTCCGCGATGCGGGCGATGGCGTGGGAGGGGATATCGAACCAGAGCGCCACGGTATTGAAGCGGATGGTGGGGAGGTCCAGAGGCTCGTCGCCGATTTGCTCCTCCGAGAACTGGCGGTACTTTTTAAAGCCGACGACGTCGATAGTGACCTCCACGTCCCCGATACTGACGTTCACCGGGCCGACGGTTTTAGTGTGCCGGGTCTCCAGCACGTGCAGGTTATGGATTTCCTTTGTTTCCGTGTAGTAGCTGGCGCGGGTGGGCTCGGCGTAGGCGACGCGGTTAGTCAAGTCCAGTTTAGTAATGAGATACGAATCGCCCTGGTGCAGATAGATAGCGCCGGGGTGCACCTGGAAAAAGGCGACGCTGCTTTCCACCGTTTCCATCAGCGAGCCGGTGGAGACGTCCACCACGGCATAGTCCTCGCCGGAAGACGAGCGGATATTGATTTTCTGCGCCGGGTAGGAGATGGACGGCGATAAATACCACTTGCCCCGCCGCTCGCGCAGCTGCGCCTGGGCGGTAAGCTCGTCACGGTAGGCGGAAAAGTCGGGGCCGAACACCGGCCCGTCGCCAGCGTCCAGCGGCCTTTCCCAGGCGGCGCAAAGCAGGTGCTCTTTAAGGATATAGGGATTCCCGGGGTTGACCAGCACATGCTCGAACCCCTTCTGAAAAAAGTCGGACGGGTGCCGCATAAAATACTGGTCGAGGGGATTATCCCAGGCCACCAGGAAGCTTAAAGATTCCCCCTGGCTGCGCCCGGAGCGCCCCGCCTGCTGCCATGTCGAGGAAATGCTGCCGGGATAGCCGTCCAGGATAGTGGCTTCCAGCCCGCCGCTATCGATGCCCAGCTCCAGGGCGTTGGTGGCCACCACCCCCAATAACTCCCCCCCGAACAACTCCTTTTCAATGCGGCGGCGGTCTTCCGGCATATAGCCGCCGCGGTAGGGCATGACCAACTGCGATAGCTTGTAGCTTTCTTCCCGCAAACGGTCCCGGGTGTAAATATAAATCAGCTCCGTCAGGCGGCGGGTGCGGGTAAAGGTCAGGGTGCGGGTGCCCTGCAGGATAAGCTCGGTAAAGATGTTGGTGGACTCCCAGTGCGCGGAACGGCGGGCGGTCTTCTTCTCGTCCAGGAGGGGCGGGTTCCAGAAAACGAAGTCCTTCCAGCCGCGGGGCGAGCCGTCATCGTCCACCACCTCACAGGGGAGGCCGGTCAGGGCCAAAGCGTGCTCGCCGGGATTGGCGACGGTAGCGGTGCACAGGATAAACTGCGGGTCAGAGCCGTAGAGTTTACATAACCGGCGTAACCGGCGCAAGACGCAGGCCACGTGCGAGCCGAACACCCCCCTATATATATGGGCCTCGTCAACGACCACGTACTTCAAATGCCGCAGCAGGGTGGCCCAGGACTGGTGGTTGGGCATGATGCCCACGTGCAGCATATCCGGATTGGTGAGGATGACGCGGCCGTACCTTCTAACGTCGCCGCGCTCCGAGCGGGGGGTATCGCCGTCAAAAGTGGCCAGCGCATCCTCCGGGAGGAGGTCCGGGGAGAAAAGCTCGTGGAGTTTGCGGAGCTGGTCCTGGGCCAGCGCCTTGGTGGGGAAGAGGTAGAGGGCGCGGGTGAACGGCTCGGTCAGCGCCGACTGCATCACGGCGATGTTATAGACCAGGCTCTTGCCGCTGGCGCTGGAGGTGGCGATGATAACGTTTTTGCCGGCGCGGGCCAGGTTGACCGCCCGGGCCTGGTGGCTGTAGAGGGGCGAAAGGCCGTGGGCGTCCAGACAGTCCTGGAGGGCGGGGACGAGGGGCTCGTCCAGCTTACCGTAACGGGCGCGGCGGGGGGCAATGTGCTCAATATGGGCAATCTGGCTTTCGTAGCCGGTGCGGGAGCGGATATGGTTGAGGAAAGCCTGGATTTCCATATTAAGAATCAGCCTCTGCTCCCCGTGACGAATCCGCCTCGGCTCCTCCTTTGACAAAGGAGGACGATGTATTTTTAACAAAGGGTCTTGGAAAAGTACTCATTAATTCGTCCCCCTTTCTAAAGGGGGATAGAGGAGGATTTTCCTGATGTTTCCCACGACTTTTTCTGTTTTACTTAATACATCCGAGTTTGAATACCTTAACACTCTTAAGTCCAAATTAGTAAGGTACTCATCTCTGAGTTTATCATTTCGCTTACCCACCATGGTATAGTGGCGCCCGCCGTCAACTTCTATAACCAGGTTCACCTTAGGACAATAAAAATCCACGATATAGTCACCAATCGGTTTTTGCCGGTAAAATTTAACTCCAAGGTGTTTTAGCTGTAACCGCTGCCATAAACATTTTTCTGCTTTCGTAGGATGTTTTCTCAATTCTCTAGCTGGTTCTACCAAGTTTTTATTATATGGAAGCATTGCTTAAAACTATAGTCCTAGACTTCAATCATCTCGGTGGAATAGTCGAGCAGCTCCACGTCAAAGCGGCCGTTTACGATAAAGCTCACCACTTTGGAGAGCACCTCGTTGCTGTGGCGCTTATCATTGCTGATGCAGCAGATGCCGATGACGGCCTGCTGCCACATGTCATTATCGTCCACCTCCGCCACGGCGACGTCAAAGCGGGACTTGACGCGCCCGATGATGGACTTGATGACCTGCCGCTTGCCCTTGAGGTCCGTGTTTTCCGGGATACGCAGGCTGACCTTGGCCACGCCGATGTTCATTGGTTTTAAGATACCATTAGAACAAATGAGTGTCAAACGGAGGGGAGGGGTAGTTAACCTCTCCTCCTAACCCCCTTGTATGTTTGAAAGATGGTAATATAAGCTTTAAAGGCACGGCAGACCGATTCCCCCTTGGTTTAATAAAACCGTTGGAGAGCGAGGGTCGCCGTGCCTGGACTTCCATTA
>JBAZGT010000026.1 GCA_041652735.1 Dehalococcoidales bacterium
CTGTTCGGGCTAATGGAAGTCCAGGCACGGCGACCCTCGCTCTCCAACGGTTTTATTAAACCAAGGGGGAATCGGTCTGCCGTGCCTTTAAAGCTTATATTACCATCTTTCAAACATACAAGGGGGCCAGGGGGTGAGGCATATTTACATTTGAACGCAACCGGTATCCAATCCCCCCCGTACCTTAACAAAACAAATCAATGAAACAAATAACGGCCAAAATAAAGCTAAGTTAACATATAACAAAAAACAAATATCCGTAGCTGTTTAGCCTCGGCTTTGTTGGGAATAAAAAAATTCAAATAAACAATTCCCCCCAAAAGAAAAGGGCGGGTTTTCAACCCGCCCCTGCTGTTAACTGTTTACGCTAGACTGTAAACTACTTCTTCCCGTACTTCTTCACGAACCGCCCCATGCGCTTCAAAGCTTCCTCTATCTTGTCCAGGGAGGTGGCGTAGCAGCAGCGCACGTAGCCCTCCCCGCACTTCCCGAAAGCGGAGCCGGGCACCACCGCCACCTTTTCCTCCTTGAGCAGCGTCTCGGAAAAATCTTCCGATGTCATGCCGGTGCAGGTTATCTGCGGGAAGGCGTAAAAAGCCCCCTTCGGCTCGAAGCAGGGCAGACCGATGTCGTTCAGTCCCTTGACGATAATCTTGCGCCGCCGGTTATAGTCCGCCACCATATCCACCACGTCCGGCTCGCCGGTCTTTAGAGCCTCGATAGCCGCCACCTGGGCCGGCGTGGGCGCGCTCATGATGGAGTACTGGTGAATCTTGGTCATAGCGGCGATTATCTCCCTGGGTGCCGCCGCGTAGCCGATGCGCCAGCCGGTCATGGCGTAGGCCTTGGAAAAACCGTTTAAAAGTATCGTGTGGTCTTTAACGCCCGGCAGGCTGGCGAAGCAGGTATGCTGCACATCGTAGGTCAGCCGCGCGTAAATCTCGTCCGAGATAACGATCAGGTTGTGTTTCATGGCTACCGCCGCCAGCTCCAGCAGCTTTTGCCGGGGCATGACCGCGCCGGTGGGATTGGAAGGAAAGCCGATAAGGATGGCCTTGGTCTTCCTGGTTATCTTAGCTTCGATATCTTTGGCCTCTACCGCGAAGTTGTTGTGGGCATAGGTTGGCACCATGACGGGCTTGCCCTCCGCCAGCAGCACGCAGGCATCATAAGCCACGTAATGGGGGTCGGTCATGATAACCTCGTCGCCGGGGTTGATGATGGCGCGCATCGCCAGGTCCAGCGCCTCGGAAACGCCCACGGTCATCAGAATCTCGTGGTTGGGGTCGTAGTCGATACCATACTTGTCTTTGAGGTATTTGGAGGTAAGCTCGCGCAGCTCCAGGATGCCGGAGTTGGAGGTGTACATGGTATAGCCCCGCTCCAGACTCTTCACCGCCGCCTCGCTGATGTGCCACGGCGTGGAAAAGTCCGGCTCGCCCACGCCCAGGGAAATGACCCCCTCCATGTTCATCAGCAGGTCAAAGAACTTGCGGATGCCGGAAGGCGAAAGGGCGTTAGTTCTATCCGATACCAGCTTATTTTTAGGCAAACGTAATGATTTGGCTGACATATTATTTCCAGACGATGGCCGTTTTTTACAGGACTACCGGCTCTCGCTGAACCCCCTCCCCCCCGTTCAAGATTACGCCGTCGTCCTTATAGCGTTTGAGGATAAAGTGGGTCACCGTGCCCTGTACCCCCTCGATGTGCGCCAGGTTTTGCGAGACGAAGTCCGCTACCTTGTGCTCCGACTTCCCCACCACTACTAACATCAAATCAAAGGTGCCGGAAGCCAGGAAAAGCGACTTTACCTGTTCGTAAAGAGCGATGCGCCCGGCGATGGAGTCGAAGCCGGTTTCCGGTTCCGGCTTCACTTTTACCTCGATAAGCGCCCAGACCAACTCGTCGCCTTCCAGTTTGTCCCAGTTGACCACGGTCCTGTACTTGAGAATGACGCGCTCTTTTTCCGCCTGCTTGACCAGCTTGCTCACCTCGGCGGCGGATACGCCGACCATGGTAGCTATTTGCTTGTCCGTTGTGCGGGCATCATTTTCCAGGATTTTCAAGATGTCTTTAAGCATATCCCCCTCCTTTAAAGGTTTTGCCGGGATGGCAACAGATATAAAAAGCATATCATTTACATTCGGGGAATACAAGGGGGGGCAGACACGGGGACAAGATACAAGCGGCCAGTACCCAGCTTCAAAAAGGAGCAGTTTACAGATTGCGGGTAAGGTCCAGCATGACACGGATTTTTGCCACTGATTCTTGATACGCTTCCGGCTTTAGCAGTACCGTTTCTTTTTCGGGGTCTATGGGGCGGTGGGGGGAGGGGTCGCCATAGTAGCGGGGCTGCAAGTGGCAGTGCAGGTGCGGCACGGCGTTGCCCAGTATCTGAAAGTTCATTTTCACCGACCTGAAGACGTTTTCCAGCGCCAGCCCCGCCCTCATCATATCGTCGAAGAACATCTCACGCTCGTCCTGGGGCAGCTCGTAAGGCTCGCGGACGTGCTTGTGGCAGATGAGGACGCAATAGCCTTTGACGTACTGGTTGAGGCACAGCCGCAGCCGACTGAACGAGAGGTCGGCCACCATATAGCCGTATTCGTTGGACGGCTCCGTGGACTTTACTTCCGCGCAGAGCGGGCAGTTAACGCCTTTGACCAGGGCTTCCCATTGCTCGCGGGGCATCCAGCTTTCTGTCATGGCTTTGCCTCCTCCCAACCCTCCGGAAAGACCGGTAACGTCCAGGCGGGGTCGGGCCGCCATTTTTCCCAGCCGTTGAATGGAGACTGGCCGGAAATCAGCCAGTCCACGGCTTTTTTGCCTTCCGTATAAAGCGCCGCGGCTTTTTCTTGAGAAATAAGCCCAATTATAATAGCTTCCTGTAACTCGTCCTCGTCTTTCCAGTGCCAGCCGGAGAAATCCGGATTAACACCTATATCCAGGATATTATCCTCATAATCGAAGCCGAGCCCGGTACGGCGCAGGGGGTCTTCGAGGTTAATATACCACTGGTAAAGAGAACCGTCAGCATTTCTCAAGAGTAAGACCGAGTAGCTGGCAGCAGGGACGGTAAGCCTTAATATTCCGCCGAAACCCCAAACTTTATCTTTAAGACGCCATGACTTACCAACGCGTTCAGCAGGCCGGAAGTCTTCGCCGGATTCTTTCCAGATGGAACCGGGCGGCACGAAAAAAGCCCCGAGTCTCGGTGTATCACTTACGACGACAGCCGGCCGGGCCTCCCATATCCTGCCATCGCACATTTCACGGATAACGATGGTCTGACCGGGACGGAAGAAAGATTGGTTTGGCATTTGATTTTAAAAGCTTACCGGTAAACCTCCCGCCGATGGCCGATTGCCACAACGGTTACGGAATGGTCTTTATCATCAATAACGTATAAAATCCTGTAATCACCTATGCGCAGACGGTGTTCTTCACGCCCGCTTAGCTTTTTGACACCCCTGGGACGCGGATTATCTTCAAGGCTAATGATTTTCCGGCTGATACGGGTATGGATATCAGAGGGCAATTTATCCATTTCTTTTTCAGCGGAAAGAAGGACATGGACAACGTAGCTCAAGCTAGCGGCTCCGTTTTTCTCTGACCGCCAAATACTCCCGGAAAGGACGCTTTGGTTCTTCCTGTCTCTGGCGAATCAAAGCTATATCGAGGATATCTTCCCTTAAGTTTTCGTCTTCCAGTAAACGGGTAATAACCACCTTTTTTTCCGCTTTAGAAAGCGACTGTAAAGCCATTAGATATATTTCTGCCCTGGATTCTGATGCAGTGTGCACTTCACCACCTCCATGACCATATCATAATACACAATTATATTCCGACAGCCCGCTGTTTATGCCACTCTGTAGACTGCTCATAGGCATAGGCCACGCGGAAAAGCGTTTCCTCCCCGAAGTGTTTGCCGATGAGCTGCATGCCTACCGGCAGGCCGTCCGCGAAACCGGCGGGGATGGATAAGCCCGGCACCCCGGCGATATTAATGGGCAAAGTGCAAACATCGCTCAAATACATGGCCAGGGGGTCGTCCGTCTTTTCCCCTATTTTAAAGGGGACGGTGGGGGAGGTAGGGGTAACCAGAGCGTCACACTTCTCAAAGACGGCGTCGAACTCGCGCCTGATTAAAGTGCGCACCTTCTGGGCTTTCAGATACCAGGCGTCGTAAAAGCCGGCGGAAAGCGCGTAAGTACCCAGCATGATGCGGCGCTTTACCTCCGGCCCGAAGCCCTGGCCGCGGGTCTTTTCCATGCTCTCCCACATCGTGTCGCCTTTATAGGAGAAGCCGTATTTCACGCCGTCATAGCGCGCCAGGTTGGCGGACGCCTCGGACGGGGCGATGATATAGTAAACAGCCAGGGCGTAAGACGTGTGCGGCAGGGATACTTCTTCCATTTTAGCGCCGAGGTCCTCAAATTGCCTGATAGCGGCTTTCATGGCGGAGGACACCCCCGGCTGCATCCCCTCCACGTAATACTCTTTAGGTATGCCGAGCCTGATACCCTTCAAGTCCGGTTTCAGGCTCTTAGTATAGTCCGGCACCGGCTCCGGCACGGAGGTGGAATCCCGCTCGTCGTGGCCGGAAATAGCGTTCAGCATCAGAGCGGAGTCGGTCACGTCCTGGGTCAGCGGCCCTATCTGGTCGAGCGATGAAGCGAAAGCGACCAGCCCGAAGCGGCTGACTCGGCCGTAGGTGGGTTTAAGCCCCACCACGCTGCAAAAGCCGGCCGGCTGGCGGATGCTGCCGCCCGTGTCCGACCCCAAAGCGGCGGCCGCCTCCCCCGCCGCCACCGCCACCGCTGACCCGCCGCTGGAGCCGCCCGGCACGCGTTCCAAATCCCAGGGGTTGTGGGTCACGAACAGCGCCGAGTTTTCCGTCGAAGATCCCATGGCGAACTCGTCCATATTGGTCTTGCCCACCATCACCGCCCCGGCGGCGTTAAGTTTGTCCATGACCATAGCGTCATACGGGGGCACGAAGTTTTCCAGCATTTTAGAGGAGCAGGTCGTTTTCACGCCTTTGGTGCAGATAACGTCCTTGATGGCCACCGGCACGCCGGTAAGCGGGGTGATATCGCCCGCTTTTATCATGGCGTCCGCTTTCCGGGCCTGCGCCAGCGCCTTTTCCCCGGTGACCGTGACCATGGCGCGGACTTTCGGCTCCAGTTTAGCGATACGCTCCAAATACGCTCCGGTCAGCTCCACCGAGGATATTTGCTTTTCCTTGAGCAGCCGGTGCGCTTCATGAATCGTCAGCGGTAATTTCATATCAACCCCTATTTCCAAAGCTGTATAGCTTTTACCATTTCCGCGGCGTCCCGCACGCTCAGCATCACCGAGTAGTTGCCGGTGGTGGGAATATAGACGATGCTGGAGCGGTCGGTGACGAACAATAGCGCCTTTTCCTGATTCTTCAGTTTGAACCAGCCCAGGGAATAGCCGGGCAGGCCGGCGCCGTTGGTGCGCCATTTAGGCTGGTAGTCTTTTTCCAGATTCAAATCGATAACGCGCACACCCTCCGCCTCGATTATGTCTTTGGGTATCGTGCGGCCGTAAAGTCCGGGTCCGATGCGCAGTCCCGTATCCGTCAGGGCGAAAGTGGCATGCCGGGCCTGGTACCCGAACGAGGCGAACAGGGCAATGACGCCGATAAGCACAACAGCCATGACGATACAAAAAACCCACAAGAAAGTCAGCACGCCCGATGACGCCGGAATGATGCCGAATACCTTATCCATTTTCACCGCGACCTCCCGTTGAAAAGATTATTCCAGCACCGCCCGCACCCTGAAATATTCACCATCGCGCCGGGGCGCGTTAGCTAAAACGTCTTCCGCCGTCAGCGAGGGCGCTACCACATCGTCCCGCATAACGCTTTGCAGGGACACGGACTGCGCTGTGGGCGGCACGCCCTCGGTATCCACTTTCTGCAAGACCTCAAAGTGCTCCAGCAGATTGGAAAGCTGCTCGCTCATGCGGGTGATTTCCGCCTCGGTCAGGGATACCCGCGCCAGACGGGCGATATGCAGAACTTCTTCACGACTTAATTTCATATTGTCCCCCGGTTTCCATACTAGCGATATGCTAAAGTATAGCACCTGTTTTTAGCTTCAAGCAAACAGTTTGACAGTTTACAGTTGACAGTTTACAGTCGGGGGAAAGGGAATAATACTTAGTGTTCAGCATCATATATTTGCTCCCCCTTTCACCGTTAACATAAAAAAGCTATAATGGAAGTATTACATATTTTATTTTTCATTATATTAAGGAGGTGTAGTATGGGGGAGAGGATAATGGTATTTATAGACGGCAGCAACCTCTATCATTCCCTGAAAAACTATTTCAACCGGGCAGACCTGGACCTGGGTAAATTCTGCAACAAGATGTTAGGGAAACGCCAGCTTATCAGGATTTACTACTATAACGCCAAGGTAGGACAGAAGCAGGAACCGGAACTTTACAAGCAGCAGCAGGCGTTTTTCGCGGGGGTCAACGCCATACCCTATACCGAATTGCGTCTGGGACGCCTGGTTTATACCAACTGGCCCAGCGTACCGCCGTACGAAAAAGGCACCGATGTCCAGCTGGCCACCGATATGATAACCCACAGCTATAAAAATAATTATGATGTCGCTATACTGGTGGCGGGGGATAATGATTTCGCCGGGGCCGTACAGGCCGTGAAAGACAACGGCAAGCACGTCGAGGTAGCGCTGTTCGGCAAGCAGGGGACTTCCCAGCAATTGAGGGAATCGGCGGACAGGGTGATTCCCATTACCGCCCGGGTACTCAAGGACTGCTGGAAAGATTCGTCTTCCAATTCTTCTAATAATTAAGAGCTGATGAGGCATAAAGGCAGAAAGACCGACTCCAAAGGGCATCCCAGCGCGCGGCTAGACCGTGAAGAAGGGGCCATAATCAAGGACTGGGGGGGCCGCCTGCCGATAGCGCTTATTTACCCCAACACCTATCACCTGGGCATGTCCAACCTGGGCGTGCACGCGGTTTACAGCCTGTTCAACAGCAGCCTGCGCGTGGTGTGCGAGCGCGTTTTCCTGGATACGCTGGACAAGACCACGCCCATCGCCATTGAGTCCGGGAGGCCGCTGGAGGACTTCGCGGTGCTGGCTTTCTCCATCTCTTACGAACTGGACTACTTTAACGTCATTCAAATCCTTAAAGCCGCCGGGATTCCGCTCTTCGCCGCCGACCGCGATGAGACCTATCCGCTGATTATCGCGGGGGGGCCCTGCGTTACGGCTAATCCCCTGCCGCTGGCGCCGATTTGCGACGCTTTTTGCATCGGGGAGGCGGAGCCGATAGCGCCTGTATTGCTGCCGACCCTCTCCGAAAATATCGGCAATACGCGTACCGTACTGCTCCGGGCGCTGGCGGCGGTGCCCGGCGTTTACGTGCCGCTGGAACCGCACAATATCCCGGTGGCGCGCCAGTGGACGAAAAACCTGGACGACATCCCTACCCGCTCGGTAATACTCACGCCGGACACCGAGCTGGGGGATTCCTATCTTATCGAGGTAGAGCGCGGCTGCGCCCGCGGCTGCCGCTTCTGCATGGTCAACGGCGCTTACGCCCCGCTGCGCTTCCGCTCCCCGGAAAATATCCTCAAGCAAGCGTGGGAAGGGCTGCATGCGCGGCGGCGCATCGGGCTGGTGGGACCAACGGTTACCGACCACCCCCGGATAAACGAGCTGCTGGACGGCCTCCGCAAACTGAACGCCGAGATTGCCATCAGCTCCCTGCGCATCGATACCATTACCGAAAAAATCGTCGAAGAGCTGGCCAGGGGCAAGACGCAGACGGTGACCATCGCGCCGGAGGCCGGCTCCCAGCGCCTGCGGGACATGATTAATAAAGACATCACCGCCGATGATATCCTGAGGACGGCGGATATGATTGCCGGGCAGCGCTTCACCCAGCTAAAGCTATATTTCATCATCGGGCTGCCCACTGAGACCGATGAGGACATAGGGGAAATAGTCAATCTGACGCTGTCCATCAAGGACCGGCTGGAACAACACAAGAGCGCCGCCCGCATCACGGTTAACGCCAGCCCCTTCGTCCCCAAAGCGTCCACGCCCTTCCAGTGGCTGCCGATGGCGTCCGAGGAAACGCTGAACCGCCGGCTGGGCATATTGCAGAGCTCTCTGCCGCTGAAGGGCATCAAGCTCAACGAGGAAAGCCCGGCGTGGAGCCGGGTACAGGGAGCGCTCTCCCGCGGCGACGCCAGACTGGCCATGGCCATGGCGGATATGCCGGAGATTTCCCTGGCCGCCTGGCGCGCCATGGCCGAACTGCACAAACTGGATATCGATTATTATGTCAATCAGAAATGGGACACCGATATTCCCCTGCCCTGGTCGATGATAGATTCCGGGGCCAAGCCGGAGAGATTGTGCAACGAATTGGAGAAAGCGCTTAAATGAGAAACATTTACATTGTCCGGCATACAGAGTCCATGCACCACGCGGAAAAGCTGGGCGGCGGCTGGATGGATTACCTCAACGCCTGTTCTTTTCTCCCCTTCCATCACTCATAATTCACCCGTAGCACCGGGTCACCTGCCTGTTCGTTTTACACCGCCCTCTTGTCATTCCCGCGTTCATCCCGAACTCGTTGAGGGGTAAGCGGGAATCCGGCGCTCATTTACCCTTTACCAATACACTAATTATGCAAAGTGTCATCCGCCCCTTCTCTTTTCCCCCGCTTCGCCTTATAATGTATGCACCGGACGGATAGTTTATCGCCTGTAATCGGTCCCTTTCCGGGTGCTTGCCGTAAAACAAGGAAAACAATCCAGATTACCAAAACGATTCGAGCCTGGATTCATAAAATATCGCTGAAACTTACAAAACGAATCAAAGCTAAAATAGCAATTATCACGCTAATTTAGCTTCAAAGAAAAAAAATATAAATATGCCTTTTTTCCAAAACGAACCACGCTTGGGAAGACAACATAAGCCAATAAAAAACCCTCCGGCGGTAATTCCGAAGGGTCTTATCTGAACGGGGGTATTCCCTGATTACTTGCCCAATAGCTCCGTAACCACGTCGTTGATGAGTTTGCCGTCCGCTTTGCCTTTGAGTTTGGGCATCAGCTGCTGCATTACCTTGCCCTTATCGCCGGGGCTTTTGGCGCCCACCGCCGCCATGATTTCCCGGGCCATCTTCACGATGTCTTCCCGGGTGGCCTGCTGCGGGAGATAGCTTTGCAGGATAATCTGCTCCGCGGTCTCTTTATCCACCAGGTCCTGCCGGTTGCCCTTTTTAAAAGCATCGATGCTTTCCTGGTGGCGTTTAACGTCTTTAGAAATAACGCCGAGGATTTCGCCCTCGTCCAAAGCGGACAGCTTGGCGCCCTCGGCGTATTTTATGGATGACAACAGCATACGCAGCGTATCCCGCTTAAGGGTATCGCCGCTTTTCATCGCCTGTTTAAGGTCGTCAGTTATTCTTTTTTGAAGTTCGGCTTCCATAAGGGTCTCGCCAACCTGAAGTAATTTCGCTCGCTTAACAAGTAAAGCTAGCGGGAGGTGCTTGCTGCTCGCCGGAAGGTCCTGGTGCTTCGCGCAGAACCGCGTTTCTTGGCCGCCTTCTTCCGCTTCCGCTTGACGCTGGGCTTCTCGTAATGCTCCCTTCGGCGTAACTCCGCCAGGATGCCGTCCTGCTGTACCTTTCTGTTGAACCGCTTCAGTAAGCTGTCAAAGCTCTCCTCAGCGCCCGGTATGACTTCTGCCAAGTAGCATCACTCTCCTTTTGATATTTTACGCCGGGGACAGATTCCGGCTAATATTTTAGGGGCAGACCGGAGAGTCTAACCCCTGAAAAACCAAATCCGGTGTTTCATGCCGCGAGGAAACACGCTGTTATTATTGTAGAGGGCGGGGGATGAACTGTCAAGGCAGGCTCCTCCCAGCTTGCGTTTTACCCCTTTTCCATCCTCCCCATTATTTCCACCGCCGCCACCAGGCCGGAAGCGGAGGCCTGCACCAGCCCGCGGCTTACGCCCGTCCCGTCCCCTACCGCGAACAGGTTTTTTACTTCCGTTTCCAGGGTGGGGCTCAATTTGGGGCGGAACGAGTAAAATTTAACCTCGATACCATAAAGCAAAGTGTCCGCCGAGGCGATGCCGGGTATCATCTTATCCATAGCCATAAGCATTTCTATCAGGCCGGTGAGATGGCGGAAAGGCAGCGCGAAGCTCAGGTCACCCGGCGTGGCGCCCTTAAGCGTAGGCTTAAGCTTACCTTTTTCAATGCGTTCCGGCGTGGAACGGCGCCCTTCCAGAAGGTCGCCGAGGCGCTGGACCAGCACGCCGCCGGCCAATAAATTGGAAAGCTTGGCGATGTATTTTCCGTAGGCAATCGGCTCATGGAAAGGCCTGGTGAAATCCGTGCTGACCAGCAAAGCGAAATTGGTATTCCGGCTCTTGCGCTCGGCGTAGCTGTGGCCGTTGACCGTTATTACCGGCTCGGCGCCGCCGGTGGACTCCATAATCACCTCTCCCTCCGGGCACATACAGAACGTCCTGATGCGGTCGTTAAAGCTGCGGGACAGGTATTCCAGCTTGACCTCATATAAAACGTCGGTCAGCTCTTTCAATACGGTGCACGGCACCTCCACCCTCACGCCCACGTCAATAGGATTATTGCGCATGGTCAGGTTGAGCCGGCCAGCCTCGTGATAAAGCCAGTCCGCTCCCTCCCGACCCGGCGCCAAAATAACGAATTTGGACAGGTACTCATCGCCGCTTTCCGTCTTGACTCCTTTTACCTCGCCGCCTTCCACCAGCACCGTGGAGGCCATTTCCCCCGTTTTCACCTCCACCCGCGGAAAGAGATAGTCCTGCATGGCTTTGAGGACGTGATAGCCGTTTTCCGTGCCCATATGGCGTACCGGCGTGGGTATCAGGCGCAAACCGGCCTTTTTAGCGCGGCGGCCTATCTCTTCTATTTTTCCATCGCCGCCAAAGACTTTCTTAGCAGCGCCGAATTTCACATACAGGTCGTCCACATACTTGATCAGCCCGGCAGCGCGCTCTTCCCCGAGGTATTCCCCCATATGCCCGCCTACCTGCGAGGACAGCACCAGTTTACCGTCGCTAAAGGCGCCGGCGCCCCCCAGACCGCATACCAGGTTACACGGCTGGCAGCCGGCACAGGACTCGCCCGAATCGCGTACCGGACATTTCCGCCGGGTGATGTCTTTGCCCTTTTCCAGCAGGAGGACTTTCAGCCGGGCCGACTGGGAAAGCTCCAGCGCCGCGAAAATGCCCGCCGGACCTCCGCCGACCACGATTACATCATAAGTTTCCGCCACTTTAACGAGCAACCTTTCTTAATCACGCGAAAAAGCCGGGAGGACTTTTTAAGGCTCTCAGCTTCAAACGCCGGGAAATAACTTTATGGTAATTGCATCACACTTAGAATTATATCGGCGGCAATCTCAGACGTCAAGAAAAACATGTATTAGTTGTCACCGCTTAACTATTTCATGCCTAAATTAAAATGAGGCAGGGAACCGCCGGCTTTTTTGACATAATTTTACCGGTGTGTTACTAATTAAGTAATCCCCTACCCCATATCATGAAAGTCAGCTTACCGTCCCTGGGTAAAGCGGCGTTGAAAGAGAATTATTATGAAAATATATTACCGTATGGCAACCGTTGGCCTGCTGCTGGCGGGGATATTACTCGGATTCCTGCCGGGCTGCGGAGGTGACGACACCGTAAATATCTCCGTCGAGGAACTAAACCAGGGCGTCCGGGAGAACCTGCCCAACCTGCATTCCTATCAAACGGATATCCAGATGACGATGAATGCCGAGGGTGAGGTGGAAGGGGAAACAGCGAACCTCAACTATACGCTCCAGGGGCAGAACACGATAGACCTTACAGCTAAAAAGTCGAAAATGGAAATGACCGCCACCATCACGGGAAAAAGCGGGACGGAAAACATCGACCAAAAGACCGACCTGACCAACTATATTTTCGACGATATCTCCTACACCGGGACCGTCGCTGAAGGCAGCGATATGGAATGGTCCCAAAAGCCGGCTTCAAGCTCAGTCTGGGAAGAAGAACAGCAATCCGAGCAAATGATATACCTTTTCGAGAATTCAGAGATAAAGACCCTGAAAGCGGAAACCGTGGACGGAGAGCAGTGCTTCATGGTAGAGCTGAAACCGGATAATCTGGCGCTCTGGGACGCGGTGATGAGCCAGATGGGCGACTCTTCCGAAGACTCGACTGATGATGTAATGGGCAACTCCATCAAGGATACGACAGTGAAATTCTGGTTTGTCCAGGACACCCTGTTTTTCAAGAAAGTATATATTATGATGGACATACAAGTAGATGCCACCTCCATAGGGGCCAGCTCCGGCTATATAAATTACGAACTGGAAATGACCATTGTCTACGATAACCACAACCAGAGTTTCAATATCGTGCTGCCGGAGGAAGCCCTGCAAAGCTAATTTCATAAAAATAGCAGCGTAAGACGGGGCAAACCGAGGTGAAGTACAGTAAACTGACCACGATATTTACTATAGATACTCTTAAAAATATATTGAGAGTCGCCTCCCGTGCAAAAGTATCTCAGCCAACTTCCGCGGGTGAACAAAAAGCCAAATTATGGACAGCCCCTCTAAAAACCATAGCTATAATGCATTGACATTTGCCAAATGGCGAATTATAATAGCTTCATGAGCTATAGCAATAATGATTTAGGCAAAATACTCAAACAACAGCGCATCACGGTACCGCTTACTCTCCAGGAACTGGCTGCAGAATCGGGTGTTTCCTCTTCTCACCTGGGGCGCATCGAAAGAGGAGAACGCTTTCCCTCGGCGCGTATTTTACGCAAAATAGCCAAGCCTCTAGGCTTTGACGAGGACGAATTGTTCACCCTGGCCGGCTTCCTTTCCCCACAGACATCCGGGACGGCGGAAGAAAGCACCTCCCGGTACGCCAGCCGCCAACTGGACCCATATGTGGCCAGGATGCTGTCAGAAGAACCGCCGGAGATACAACGCGCCGTTATCGGCATTCTCAGTCTGCTCAAGAGCGTGGCAAAAGGTATTTCCAAATAACGCGGGTAAAGCGGAGCCAGGCAGCAGCATCCAGAGGTAACAGACCCGTTGTCTTTTACGGGGTATTATTTACTTGCCTCCTTACCTAAAACGTGCTACATTTAAGTGAATTCACATACCGGCCGTTTCCGGTAAGGCAGGAAAGACATTCATGGAAAGCAAAGAAGAGGAATGGCTGCAGTTTATAGATACCCTCAGCCACGAGCTTAAAACACCGCTTACATCTATCATCGCCGCCGCCGGCCTGCTGGAAGAGGAACTCCAAACCGGAGACGAATCACACCGGAAGCTTATCCAGACGATTATCCGCAACTCCAACTCACTGGAGTCGCGCCTGGCCGAGCTGCTGGATATAGTCAAAACGGGCAGCGGCAGGCTCCAGCTCCAGGTAGAACCGGTGGATATAAAGTCGCTCATCCTGGGCACCTGCATGCAAATCAGCCCCCTGATGCGCAACAAAGGGCAGAAACTGACCACGGAAATCCCCGAATCCATACCCATCGTCCAGGGGGACGGGCAGCGACTGGAGCAGGTATTGCTCAACCTGATGAACAACGCCACCAAGTTCACCCCGGACGGCGGCAATATCAACGTGAAAGTAAACCGGCAGGACACCGGCCTGATTATAGCAGTCAAGGACGACGGCATCGGCATCGCCAAAGAGGAGCAGGACCGGCTGTTTAAACCTTACAGTCGGCTCCACGCGGACAGACAGCGCCATCCCGGTTTGGGCCTGGGACTGGCTTTATCCAAGCAGGTGGTAGAACTGCACGGCGGCAGAATCTGGGTGGAGAGCGAAGCGGGCAAAGGCAGCACTTTTTCTTTCTTCTTACCTCTGCGGTCCGCCAAGCTGGCCGCGGCCCATTAAGGAGAGCTATGAAAGTTCTGGTTATCGAGGATGACCCCGGGATTATCGAGGTTGTGTCCCTTTGCTTCCAGCTGCGCTGGAGCGGCACCACGGTCATTTCCGCCGCCAACGGCCATAAAGGCGTAAGCCTGGTGGAAACGGAAAGCCCGGACGTGGTTATCCTGGATATAGGCCTGCCGGACATGGACGGCTACCAGGTATTAAAGGAAGTCCGCCGCTTTTCCGATGTGCCGGTGCTGATGCTCACCGTAAGAGGGGAAGACACGGACGTAGCTAAAGGGCTGGAACTGGGCGCCGACGACTATATCACCAAACCGTTCAGCCATATCGAACTGATTGCCAGGGTGCAGGCGGTGCTACGCCGCTCCCAGGGCCTGGCGGTGAATGACGAGGAGCGCCCCTTCACCAGCGGCAAGCTTTCCGTGGACTTCAACCGCAACGAGGTGCTGCTGGCCGGACAGCCGGTCAAACTCACCTCAACGGAAAGAAAGCTCCTCTACTACCTCATCAGGAACGAAGGCCGCATTCTCTCCCACGAAAGCTTGCTGGCCAAGGTCTGGGGAGATACCTATGTCGATGCGCGCGACCTGTTGCGCGTACACATTCAACACCTCCGACAAAAACTGGAAGACAACACGGAGATACCCAACATCATCGTCACGGAACACGGCATAGGCTATAAGTTTATCCGCCCCAGCGGCACCTAAGCAGCAAACAGACCGAAAATCATGGCTTTTCCGCGTTCTTTATATTTCTTTATAAGCGGCCCATCCCCCTTTTTTACTATTGCGTAAAAACTTTAGTCCCAGCCTACAAGCTAACCCCCAAATTACGTTTGATATCCCCTTAAAAAATCTTTATGAAAGGTTTATATAACCTTTATGATTTCTTTATTTATTCCCAAGGGTTTTTTATAGTTTTATGCTAAATTAGAAATAGAAAAAATACCGGGAACCACCCAGAAGTTTAAGGATGGAAAAAGTCAAAGTTTTCCTATCGCACCCGCAGATACTTTTCCGTGAGGGAATACATTTTATCCTTTCCGGGGAAGAAGATTTTGAAGTTACCGGTGAGACGACCGGCAACGAAGAGGCATTTGCCCTTATCCAGGCCAACCCACCTTCCATAGCCATTCTCTCCCAGCACGATGCCAAAGCGGACGGGCTGGACGTCACCCGGCGTATACGGCGCAACCAGCCCTCCGTGTACGTTATCCTCATCATGGACAAAAAAGAACCGGAAGAAATATTCCTGGTTATCAAGAGCGGCGCCAGCGCCTGCCTGACCAAAGATACGGAGCCGGAACACCTGCTGGACATAATCAGGGTAGTAGCCCAGGGCAGCCTGCCCATCATGGAAGAGCTTTTCAATCCCGCTTTAGCCTCCCTGGTCATTACCGAGTTCGAGGAACTGGCCGTCCTGAATGAGCAGGTAGGCGATTTGCTGGCCAACCTCGCGCCCAAGGAACTCCAAATCCTTTCCAGCATCGCCGCCGGCAACAACCTGGAGCAGGTCATCGCCAAGCTTGACATGAGCGAGGAAGTCATCCGCCGCAATATCAGGCTGGTGCTGAATAACCTCGTGGCCAACGAGCAGGCGCGCACGGTCATCGAGGCCGCGCAGCGGAGCTATCCCGCCATCATGCGCTCCGGCAAAAAAGACCTGAAAAACAGCGATTACATAACCCGTGCGGAGTTCAATGAATTTAAAGACCGTTTGATGGAACGTCTGAAGTCGCTCATCGTTTAGCAGAACAAGCCAAAAAAGCGGCTGATATACGGCGCGTTGACTGTCCGGAGAAACCAAAAAACAAGCAGGTCGGTAATCAAGTCCCAGCCAGAAACCCTTCCTCACATGAAACCGGCAGGTGATTTTACTCTTTACGGATTACCGCCGCAAGGGAGGCAAAAATGATTGAAATAAAATACGGGGAACAATACGAGGTAGCCGACCTGGCGGGACAAACGGTCAGCGAAGCCCGCGAGCAGTATAAGCCCGAATTAGGCATCCCGAAAAATACCAGCGCAATACTGAACGGCACCAGGATAAAACGAAGCTCAGAAATAGACACGGTGCTCAACGACGATGACAAGCTCACTTTCGCGGCAACCAGAAGCAAGGCACCCTACCTGGTAGGAGCGCTGCTACTGGCCCTGGCCATCACCGGCGGCGTTTTCGCCTTCGGGTTCATCAACGCCACCGCCACCCTTAACGCCACCACCATCAACTCCAACTTCGCCGATGTTTCAGTCAATACCACCGGCGTGAATGCCCTTACCTGGAATGCCTACGGATTTTTTAAAGGCTCCATCCCCGGGAATTACATTATCTTTAACGTTACCCCCGCCGCCAGCTACACCGGCGACCTGGTGGTGACCGTAACACTCGGCAACGCCGACCAACTGATTAAGCGCTACCGTGTCCTGGCTTTCCAGTTGGAAATGGTGAACGCCATCACCAACGCCCCGCTGGATATTAATGAAAGCGGCACGGCCGACGCCAACGACTGGGTCATGCTCACGCTGGAAAACGGCTCCGTCAGCCTGTTCACCAAGGCCGGAGCCACACCCATGGCCGTCAGGGTCAAGGGGGGCTTTTACATTACCCACGTGTATCCGCAGCTGGGTTGGAGCGGCTCCGCCAGCCCCGACCTCTTCTGCGAAGTAGCCCAGAGATAATCACCTCCGTGAGACAGCAGGGCGACCCTGAAAAGACCCCACCGCCCTGCCCCGTTTGATACCGGCGTCACCGCTTCCGGCAGGTACACGAAAATATGAGAAAGAAGCTGATTTTCACCGGACTGGTATTGCTGGCGCTGGTGCTAACCACCGGCACCTTTGCTTATACCTACACCAACCAGGCCGCGACCACGGCGTTGGCCACCATGGCCGACGGCAACTGGGCCAGCTACCAGAAAGCCGCCAGCCAGCCCAACTGGAACAGCATTTTGCCCAATGCCAATACCAGAACGGAAATGCTGGTGCCCGTGGCCGACAGCTGCATCAAAGAATTCCCATCACAGTACCCCTGTTCCGGGCCACATTTCGAGAAGGTGTCCGATTTTGGCGCCCCGGACATGGATGCCTACATCTCCACCATGTGTTCCATGTGCCTGTGCACCGACCTTTATGACCTTAGTCCTTTTGACGGGATGGGGGGCACGGGGAAAATATCCGGCGTGACCATTTACTTCCGCATAGCGGCCGGCGGCGACTACAATGTTTCCGCCCGGGGGGCGCTGAAGACCGGCTACCAGGTATACGAAGGCCCCTACGTTACCGTTCACGGCACCGAATTCATCACCAAAACATGGGCCTGCGCCGTCAACCCGGGCACCGGCAAAGCCTGGACCTGGGATGAAGTGAATAACCTTCAGGCCGGCCTTTCCGGCCAGGGCGGCGGCATTTACCGGCCGCTCCTGTGCACCGCGGTGTGGGTGCAAGTCAGCTATACCTACACCCTGGCCCAGGGCGCCGTGCCCACCGGAGACCTTTACGATATAACCCCATATCCCGGCTATATGGGCGATTTCAACGTTAAGATTTACATCACCAATACGGCGGCGCTGCTCAAGGCTTACGAATACTGCAATATGAAACTTTACCTGGCATATTCCATAGAAGCGGGCGAGACGCCCAATTACCAGGTACTCAGCCTGGAAAACGGGGTGGCATCGTTTAACGTCCAGGGAGGCTCCGCCGCCAGCTACACGGTCAGCATCGTCGGCGGTGGATACCGCTTTGTTTCCGATACACCGGAGGAGTGGAGTCCGGGATGGACGGTGGAACCGGAATTTTACTGCGAGGTCTCTCAGAGGTAGCATAAGCTTATGAAACGCGCCATCGGACTTATTTTAGTCGCAGCAGCCTGCATCGTGGCGTTCCTCTCGGTAAGAGGGAACCTGCCGTTCATGCCCATCTACGGCCACAGCATGGAGCCGGCGCTGCAAAGCGGCGGGCTGTTGATGATAAAGTCCATCAACCCAGAGGATATACAGGTAGGCGATATCATTGTATATACCATCCCGCCGATGGTGCGCAGCTACTACAACTATCCACCTACCATCGCCCACCGGGTGACAAAGGTCAATACGGTGCCGTCACTCAGCTTCCGTACCCAGGGCGATAACACCGGCGAAGACCCGTTTACGGTCAGGCCGGATGATATCAGAGGCACGGTCGGCAGCCAGATACCCTACATCGGCCTGCCGCTCCTTTTCTTCCAGAGCCAGCAGGGCATCATATTCGCCATTATCGCGCTGGCGCTACTGGCGATATTTCTCTACGGCAACGAGCTGGTCCGCGGCGGCGGCTGGCTGCACCAGCGTATTTTTTCCCCTGTCATCAATGAAGAAAAGCGTTCCAGCCGCATGCTGACGCGCAAGATTGAAATAACGGAAAAGAAGATAGACGCCACCGAACAGGCGCTGATCCAGTTTTCCGGGGCCGTATCCGAATATGCCAAACACCTGGCCAGCCATACCAGCGCCATCCAGAGCCTGGCCGAGGCATCACAGGAGCTGAAGAAAGGCGCCGCCGAACAGAACCGCGTCCTGACGATGATTATAGATAACGTGATCATTAACCAGCGCAAACAGGAAACACCCCACCCAAAAGAAGAAGTCCCACCACCCACACCGCCCAAGCCGGAAAGACCGGAAGTAAAATTGGCACATGAAATGCCGGACCTAAGAGGAAAGCCGCTGCCCCCCGGCTGCGCCAGAGGGCAATATCAGAAACTGACCCCGCACGAAATCCTGGAAAAGTGGAAAGTCCGGATAAATCAGGTATAGACCGCCGTCACCACCGCTTCCCGCGGGTTATTATCGTCAAAAAAGATAACGGCCACCTTGCGCCCCGCCACCATCTCCGCCGCCGGCAGGTTCCTGGCTACCGTAACGTCTTCCAGATAGACCTTATAGCCGCTGGACAGGCGGACCGTGGCCGTGTAATCGCCCGAATTAAAGCTCTTCAGCTCCGCTTTGCGTAAACTCATTGCTCTCCCCTCCTAACGTCTATACCCCGCCCAGCTCCAACCGCTGGAAATATTCACCGCGTTGGGGCTGATAGACCAAAACTGTGCCCATTACCCTTTTTTTAGCCGCGGAGAGTCCCGCCGGCACATCCGTGACGGAAATAACGTCATACAGTTGCTGCCCGCAGTTGACCGGGGTGACGAGAATACCCCCCTCCGCCGCCAGCGCCGCCTGCCGCAAGCAAGCGTCACCGCGCTGCCGGGCTTCCGATAACGTATTCAGATTTTTATCGTCGGTACGAAGGAGTCGGTCGGGGAAGCTGGACGCCTCTTCCCAAGCGAACCTTTCCGCCAGTATCATAGCGCCGCCGCTATCGAGCCCTTCCACCTCCACCCGATTAATCTGCAGGGCGCCCCGCCGGTATTTGCCTTCTTTAATCACATGTTCCACGCCATAACTGTAAACAGCGTCATCGGCGGACTGCGGGTTTACCAGATAAGCCTGGCTTCCTTCAATAAAGATGACATCCGGCACGAAGGACAGCAATTTTCTTATAACGCTTTTCCCGTCCTCACCAGGATTAACGGTAAAATCCGGATAGAACGAGTTAATAACCGCCGACTCCGATTTTACCTCCAGTTTCAGTCCCACCCGGGCCAGCACCATGCCCAGGATAGCTTTAACACTGGCCTCATCGGAGGTTTTATTCCAGCGTAACTGATACCGGGCCTGCCAGTCCGCCAAAGCCCCCCAGCCGTCCCGCGTCCGCAATATCAGGCTGGCCTTACCGCCGCCGCTAGTATGCTCCAATGACTCCACGCAATAGCTCTGACCTCCACTGTATTCAGCGCCGGCGGACGTAACGCAACCGGGACTGAAATCCAGCTGGCAGCCCGTATCCAGCGCCGCCAGGGCGTCCTGCCCGGGAGAGGCGTACCGGCCATCATCGTTACGCAACTCTACGGCAAGAGCCCCCGCGGTATCATCTATTTCCTGCCTGGCGCTAATGACATCATCCGTCAGTTCCAGGCTCGGGGCGGCCATGTCCGCCCGCCAGACGCCGCCGGGGCCGGTCAGCCAGGAATAAGAGTTATCATGCGCCATTGCCAGCCCGTACTCGGAAGCCAAATTAAACGGCGCCGGTTCTCTCCAAAGACCTTCAACAAAAGCGGCGCCGGGCACGCTGTAGGTCTGATAAGGTCGACTATACGCTTCATTGCCGGTATATTTTTCGATAAAAAAACAGCGATAAACATCCGTTTTATCGAGAAAGGGCTGTTTATAAAGGAAATTCCCGCCAGAAGGCGCCGAGGCCAGCTCTTTCAGAACGGACCATGTTCCAGCGCCAATATCCCCACCATCCCCATAAACCAGACTCCATAGTTTATAGTTACCCGCGGCGTCTTTGCCCGTAAGCACCAGATTCCAGTCGCTGCCGTACACGCAGCCGATACCGGAAAGGTCGTCGGTAGACTTGTCCCAGGCAGCTTTACTTTGCCAGGTGCCGCCGAGGCACTTTTTAACGTAAAGGACACTCTGGTCGGCGAAGAAAATGGCCAGGTCGCCGTTAGGTTTATAAGCCGCCGCCAAGCCATAAATGTAGATGGTCGGCGAGTAATCTACAAGCTCAGGGCTGCCCCAGGTGACCCCGTAGTCCATGCTTTTAATACGCCTGATTTCCCGGTTGGACTTAATCCAGAAGACAGATACCTCCGCTCCCAGCGCCGCCGCGGCGACTATCACCGCATTATACTGCCCGGTGTAAGTCCACTGGCTGAAATCGCTTTCCGGGGAGGGGCTGGCGATATGCTGCACATATAGTTTATTGCTATCAGCGGGGGGAGTAATCCTGGCTTTTACCAGCGAACCGTTACCGGGGACGGCCAGCGCGTGAAAATAATCGTCCTCAGAGCCTTGGTAAAGGCGAGACCAATCATAGCGGTTGACACCACCGGACTTATTTACGGCGGATATTTTGAGGTATGGTATCACCGTTTCCTTTTGCTGGGCTAAAAGCAGCGTTGAACTCAAGTTGCGCATTTTTCCTCCCCGATTACCCGATTAGGCGGACTCCGGATTGAACAAAGAGCTGTTCCGCACCTGGTTGCGCCGCCCCAGCCGCCGCAATTCCCGATGATAAATCTTAAGCTTCTGGTTGCCCCATTCCAGCAGTTCAGCGGTAGTGGCCGCGCCACCCACATTGACCCGGTTAATGGTGAATACCGCCAACTCAACGGCGGCATAGCCGCAGGCGCCCCCGGCGACTATATCCTCGTACTGTACGGGTACCGTGGAACCCTGACTGTCCAGAGTATGCCTGGCACCGTAGTAAATGGCGCAGTTTGAGCCATCCGGCTGGCTGCCGCCGGTGATAGTCAGCGTGTCTCCCCAGATAGAAAACTGCTGAAAGCTAAGGGGCGTGTCTCCCACCGGATACTCAACGGCGACAACCATCGTGCGGTCACTCAAGCCGGAAATATCAATTTCCCGGGAACCAAGCGCCGTCGCCAGGACAGCTTTAACCGGCAGAGGCTGGCTTTCAGAAAGCTCGCCTACCGCCCGGGTGATATGCCGGGTAATCTCAGCGTCCGTCCAGCGGTAATTGGTCTCATCTTCATCGTGCAGGTCATTCCTGACCAGCGCAATCATAGCTGCTAAATTCATATATTTACCTCCTTATGCGGGAACCCGACGCGCCCACGGTGGACGTGCAATTTCATATCAGAGCCCACTACAGTGGAACCTAATAGCGATTTTTCCAGGTCACTCGTTTCCGCGCCGGCACCGGCATCTCCGGCGATGACCTGTTTTTGAGCTAAAGCATTTTCCGTCCCGGAGCCGGATTCGGCGACACTAAAATTTCTCAAGCATATCGCTTCATTACCACTGCCGGCATCGCCGGAAATCTTTAATTCACCGGCGGTCAAGGACGATGATTCCGCGCCCGCGCCGCTATCACCGGAAGACACGGCGGTACCGAGGCTGTAGGTAACCACCAGTCTGGGCTTGTAACCAGTGCCTCTTTCCGACGCATAACACTGCATGTTACTGCCGACGGCGCTAACCCAGGCGGGCGATGAATTGGCAACATCATAGCTGGCATTCCTGACGCCGAATTTACTGACGCCAGTTTTGGAAATACCGGCGAGGCCGGAGGCGTTAAGGCTGAAATCATTATATCCGGCATTCGACCAGCCGCTATAAGTTATCGGGGTATCACAAAAATGGGCAGTGCCGATGCCGGCATAGTCACCGCCAGCCAATGCATTGTTCGACGCCGGATTAGACGAGTAGATGTTAATGTTGGGCGAACAAGAAAGGCTGTCAGCTTTAGCGTAACCGTAAAGGGACAGCGAGGCCGCGGAAATGATAGCGTCATCCGGCAGCGAAGCGGTATTAAAAAGTACGATACCCCGGTAGATGGTCCGCCACCGGGCGCTAACGGTATCCGAGTATAAACCCATGGCAACGAAGGTATTGGTAGCATCATCACAGAGATTGCCGGCGGCGGCTACCAGCGATGACCAGACGATACCCGTACCGTAACCCCCGGTGTTATGGAGGACATTACCATCCACGCTGGAGGTTTCCGGGTTGGCATCCGGGTAAAAAGCAGCGCTATCCGCAATAACAACGGGAAGCTCTCTATCCGAAAAATATTCTCCCGGCAGATATTCTTCATCAATACCGATGGGGTGCTGCAAACGCAGGCGCAGCCCGCCCTGCTGGTTATAGCGGATAAGGACGTCACCCAAGGGAACGGAGGTAAACACCCAGGAGCCTAAATACCGGCCTTCAATAATCCTGATGCGCCGCCGGCAAACGCCGTAGTCCCATTCCAGGACATTATGGTGATATTCAGGATTTACGGGGTCGGTTTCCAGGAGCAGCGGCAGCGGGGAGAGCGGCTGCACCTCCCCGCCCCCGATAAACAACTGAGGATGAAAACAGACTTCGGCGTCCTTTTTTGTTCCGTCCGGCTGGTCGCTCAAAGCAATGAGCCGGGTGGTATTCCCCTCCACAACGGCATGAAATATATTATTGCCGCTTTCTATCCGGCTGTTTTTTGCCCGCCAGGCCAGGTCGTGGGGCTGCCCGTAAGCATCAACCATGGGCAGCCCGCTAACGACCATATATTGCCGGCTGGAATTAAGGTCCCGGTAAAACTTGGCGTAGGGCGAATAGCCTTTCCCCAGCGCGCACGGCGCATAGTCATGCCACAGCTCCACGCCATCTTTGTCTATGCCCTGCCCGGCCAGCGCCGCCAGCAGAACGGGGTCAGTGACTATTTTAGCCGGGTCGTTTACTTTTTGAAACTGCATCATGCGCCGTCTCCTGTCATCAAGCCAAGGTTATATCCACCTGGAGCGTCCAGGTGCCGCTGCTCTTGGTACCCAGGTTTTCCACCTTGCGGTTCAGACACTTGCCGCTGGAGGACTGCCTGACCACCCACTCATTCCAGGTGTAATTGGCTTCACTCGTCCCGAAACTGCTTTTAAAGGTGGCTTTTTGCGCGGTGGAAGAGGGATAGCCGGAATCCATTTCCTTGTAGGTCTTATTGCTGGCCGCCTGGAGGTCCGTCTGGGCGGCGGCGGCGGCGGTGCTGCTGTCCCCCACCCCTATCTGGGCCGCGGCGCTGCTAAAGTGGTTGGCGGAATCGCCGCAAATGAGGTCCCACATCTCGTCGATGCCGGTATTGAGCAGGCAGTTGCCTTCGCCGCTGATGACCTCGTACGGCTGAAAGCGCCGGCGGAACTCCGCCTCGCCGCCGCGGTACGGCCCGATGTCCTCCCGGTACTTGGACAGGGTGTAACGGCACAGCCATTTAGCCGATTCTTTTCTTTCCATTTTTCCTCCCTGTTTTTGGTCATTCCGGGCGAAGCGACGAACCAAGAGAAACGGATTATTCAGTCGCTTCGCTCCTTCAGAATGACAACTATTTTTATTCCTGCACGCCGATGAGGGCGGCCGCCTTGATGGAGCTGAAGAGAGCCATGGAGACATACCACTTGACCCTGGTCCTGGAGGCATCCTTGGTCTCCAGCGAGCCTACCGACTCCGCCTGAAGATGGCCCGGGCTGGTGAGCCCGCAGAGGGCGCCCTCGCCGAACTGGATGGCATAGATGGTGGAGCAGGCACCGCCGGTGGTGGCGGTCTCCACGCTGCCGGAAAGCACATGGGTATCCAGAATCCAGTCGTTAACGCCGATGACGACGCTGTCCCACAACTGGACGAAGTTCCCCCACTGGTCGCGGTCAGTATCGGTCATGCCGCCGGCGGCGCGGATAAGGGCGTTAATCTTGCGCCGGGAGCGGCGGCTCATCAGGAGCATGTCCGGCTTACCGCCTTTAACGGCATCGATAAGCTCATCCAGCTTGTTCAGGGTGAGGGTAGCACCGGTGGCGCCCATGGCGATGACCTGGCTGCCGGCGGAGCCGGTGTTAATCATCTTTTTGAGGCCGTCAAACTGCCTGGTATTAACGGCGCTATCGCCGTAGATAAAGACTTCCTCGAATTTCTGCCGGAGCGCCTTGGCTTTGAGCTCCACCACCGCCGTCTCCAGGTCCTGGATATTGCTGCGGGTGGCCTTGAGGAAGTTGTCCACGTCCGCGTCCCCGCCCATGATTTTCAGGTTGGCCGTCACCTGGGTAAAGGTGGGGGTGGACTCCGTCCAGGTATCGCCGACATCATAGAAGTCTATACCGGGCAGGGCGTTTTCCCGGTTGTAGGTGAGGCCGTTGCCGACGATTTCAACGAAGGGGAGGCGCTGGAGGACCGGGGAGTCTTTGACGATGGTCTCCACTACTCCCTGCATGAGCAGGTCATTGGATAGTTTGGCTGCTTCCGCTAGTGTTAAAGCCATTTTTTATTTTCCTCCTTAGTAAACCGCCATGGATTCGGCCCTGCTACGCTGAGCAGGCAGGCTCACATGAGCGGTTAACTTTCTTTTGTTTTTTTATTTTTTTTAGGGTATTCACGAGTGGGTCGTAGCTATTAATTGTTTTTTGTTTTATGGTAAGTCAGCTACAGAATCCGGGGCATTTGTTTTTTGTTTTATGTTAAGGGACTCTTTTTTACCTTTACTTAAAAAATCCATCCCCCCGGCCCCCTTCCTTTGTCAAAGGGACTCACCCTTCGACAGGCTCAGGGTGAGCGGGGGCAAAGGCGAGATTCTTTGTTACGCCCGGAGTGACAGGTACTATTATTCTTTTGTTAATGAACGCACCCTTGAACAGGCTCAGGGTGAGCGGGACGAATCCGGCTTATTATTACCCCTCACCTTAATCCTCGCCCGCAAGGGGAGAGGAAAGGAACGGATTCTTCGCTACGCTCAGAATGACAGGTACTATTATTTTTTTGTTAAGGAACGCACCCTTGAACAGGTCCCGATTCCTGCGTCATACGGGATGGCGACAAAGTCGCTCACTCAGGGTGAGCGGGGGCAAAGGCGAGATTCTTCGTTACGCCCGGAGTGACAGGTACTATTTTTTCTCCTCCATGGCGTACTTGATTTTTTCCCGGGGGGAGAGGGAGGAAAAGTCCGGGAGGGCGCGCTGGGGGGCGCCGGCCGGCACCCTGGCCCGGGCGTTTTCCGCGCCCACTTCCTGCCTGACCCTTTCCACCAGCGCCCGGGCGCTTTTGAGCGAATCGTCAATGGCGGCGATAGTGTCCCCCTGAACCATCTCCGCCACCAGGCCGGGATTGGCCCGGAGCGCCAGCTCCTTATAGGCGGCCACCGCCTGGGGCAGGGACTGGCTCACGACGTCATATTTCTGCTTGAAATCCTCCGCCACCTGTTGGATAACGGCGATTTCCTCGTCTTTGGCCGCTACGGTTTTCTCCAGACCGGCGACGGTATCCTGCCGCGATTTGAGCTCGCGTTTCAGAGTTTCGTTCTCCAGTTTTAAAGCGTCGGCCTCACTGACGGCCGCTTCATTTTCCGGCGCCTGCTGCTGAACTTCTTCCATGATTGTCCTCCTAAAAATTACTCCTCAACGCCTTCCAGGCGGGACGTCAAAGCACTCTCTCTCGCGCCGCCGCCCCTGGTCTTAGCGTTAAGCTCTTTATTCATCTTGAGAATGGACTCCCTTTCCTCCAGCCACCTGCGGAACTCGTAATCGGGGTCGGCCACGCCCACCTCGCCCATAGCGGTGCGGCGGGAATGGATGCCGGTCTGCACCATCACCTGCTCGTTGCCGACGCGGGTCTCCATGTCCCGGGGCAGCACCGGCCCCCACACCACCTTCAAACGCCCGCCGCCGGGCACGCCGCCGAAGTCCTCCCCGGCGCACATCTCCAGGAGCTTCAATATCATCTCATTGCGGCGGTTGTAGGCGGCGGTGCGGATAATGCGCTTGCGCCGCACCTTTTGCAGAAGAGGCTGGAGCTCTATCTCCAAGGCCACGCCGGACATATCCCGCTCCAGCCCGCCGAAAGCCGAACGCGGGGACTCCGATAAATCATGCAGGGCGCGGTAAATAAGGTCGATATAACTAATGTGCAGATTGATGCCGCCGCCCTGAAGCAGGTCCAGCAGGTAGGCCTTGGCGTCCTCCGGGATATTCCAGACGGCACCCGGCTTGATGGCGATGTCCTCCGACTCCTCCACATTTTCCAGCACGGCGATGGGGTTACCGGACAACTCCAGGATGCGGGAAAGCTGGCTCATGGCGCGGTTAAGCTCCCGCTGGCTCTCCATGATTTGCGGCAAATCAGACACGCCCCAGAACTTCTTGGGCTCCCGCAGATTGGGAAAAAGCACGAAGGGGATAAAGCCGTAGGGATTGGGCTTGGCTTCCAGCAGAACGTTATCCAGATACAGCTCAAAATCGTGGTCGGTCCACAGCTCAACGACCACCGCCGTCTTATTAGCGGACTTCACGCCGTAAAGGTACTGTACCTCATCGCGGGAAAGCTGGTAGCGGGAGGCGATACGCCACAAGCGGGAGGTGTCATCCCCCAGGCTCCAGGCGTAAATGCCCTGGATATCCGGCGCGGTGACCCGGACCTTTTTTTCCGCGGCGTCCCAGATTACCTTATAGCAGGCGTCACCCAGCACCGCCCCGTCTATTTCCGTCTCCAGGTCAAGCTGCTCCAGGTAGTTATCATGATAGACGCGGTTGAGGGCGGCCTCCGCCTGCCGGGCGTTTGCCACAGCTTTAGCGGAACCGTCCGCCGGGTCCACGGTAAAGGCGATGCCGGCCATCAGGTAAGAGGTAACCTTTTCGATAAATACCTTAGCGTAGTTAAAGGTCAGGCGCCTTTCCTTGTTCCGGCCATTACCCTCCCACTGCCGCCCGTAATAGAAATCCAGGAGGTCCCGATAGCCCTTGATTCTTTCCAGGTCCATCCGGGCCAGCTGCGCCGCCAGTGTTTCATTCATATAACGTCGCTCCTTCTTTGCCTGACCGCCGGCACCATGGTTCGGCCCTCCTACGCTGAAGCTATGAAGGGCAGGCAGGCTCACCATGAGCGTTGCGGCGGGTTACTCACTATTTATTACTTACATCTTGACCGGTCACTTATCTTCTTTCAGCGCCCGCTGAATCGTCCGCGGGCTCACCCCAAAAAGCAACGCCAGGTCTCTAGCCTTCCAGCCGGCGGCAAACAGCCGCCCGATTTCCTTATTGCGCAGCTCTTTCAGCCAGCGCTGCCGTCCGCGCGGCTCATCATAAAGGCACTGGGGATAAGGGCACTCCAGGCAAGACTTTGAGTACTCACATCCTTCATCCTGGTAGTGGCAGTACTCCGGCCTGAGGTCCGGCTTATTGTCCGATGGCTTCCGCTGCTCTTCCGGGCTATCTCCGCAATGCTCACGTGTCTCTACAACCATAGCGCACCTCTCAAACACCAAACAGGACAAGAATAGTACATATGTTCTGATTTGTCAACGCTATATTGTCCATTTTTTTACACTCTTGACATTTGAGCCTGCGTCGGCTATAATTGCTTTGATAAAGCATTATTTACCCGGATAGAGATAAAAGGGATATATGCCGATACTGGATAACTACCTGAATGTCCTGGAGGCCAGCCGCCGCCTCAAGATACACCCGGAGACGGTAAAACGGCTCTGCCGCCAGGGCGACCTCCCGGCGAACAAGATTCACAACACCTGGCTCATCAATAAAGACATCCTGGACAACTTCGCCGGCACGTACAATCCAAGTCCAGGAGCCAGGAAAAGATTGATTACGTGATAGGAGCTGAAGAAGAAAAAACCGCCAGGCCAGGCAGTTAATCTCCTTTTAAAGGAGGTTGGCATGATGAAAAGAAACCGCTTAATAAAATACCGTAACCCCTTCATTGTGCTGGCGGTCACGGCGCTTTTAACAGCGGTTTTTGTACCGACCCTGCCGGTCAGGGCGGCGCCGGTGATAACGCTGTCCCCTGCCAGCGGGGCGGTGGGCACCGCCGTCACCGTCAGCGGCACCGTTTTCAACTCTTACGAAGGAGACAGCATCCACATTTTCTTCGACGCAACCGAAGCGGCCACCAGTCCCGTCACGGTGCCGGAAGGCGGTGAGTTCGCCGCCGTGCTTAACGTGCCGGCGGACGCGGCGGCCGGAGAGCACCGGGTGGAAATAAGGACGGACATTACGTCAACCTCGGTGATTGCGGGGGCGGCTTTTACCGTGGACGCCACGGAGCTGACGCTGGACTCCAGCGCGGGGCCGCCCGGCGCTTATGTAGATATAAGCGGCAGCGGTTTTTACGTGGGCGCGACGGTGAACATCTATTTCAATAATCCGGACAGCCAGAAAATAGGCGCGGTCACGGCTTCCTCCACCGGTAAATTCGTCCACAGCGCGGCCATCCCACCCGCTCCCCACGGAATGCATACCATCACGGCCACCAACAACATGGGCAATAGCGCGGAAGCGCAGTTCAGCGTACTCCCGGAAATAAAGCTTAACCGGGACACCGCCGGGCCCGGGGAACTGCTGAACGTGAGAGGTTCCGGCTTCGCGGCAACGAGCGGAGTCAGTATTTACTTCGGGCAGTTTTTAGCAGCGACGACGGCAACCGATACGCTGGGCAGCTTTGAAAGCGATATCGAGGTGCCGGATGTGATACCCCTGGCCTACGAAATAAAGTGCCAGGATGAAAACGGCAACAGCGGCACCGCCGAATTTACCGTTAGCACCGGCGTAAAGCTAAGCGCCGGCACCGGAGCGGTAGGCGGCGATCTTACCATCCGGGGCATCGGGTTCAAGCCCAATACAGCCGTGACGGTGAACTATGACGGCGAATTTATCGCCGCCGCCGTCACCGACAAGAACGGGGATTTCACAGTGACCATTACCGTACCGGCGGGCAATGCCGGCGGGCATATTATCTCCGCCAGCGACGGCACCACCACCAAAGACATTTCTTTTGCCATCGAGACGGAGCCGCCGCCGATGCCGGTCCTGTCCCTGCCCGCCAACGGCTCCCTCACCCGGGCGGAAGCCTACTTCGACTGGCCGGACGTGATTGACGCCAGCGTGCCGGTGACCTACAACCTCGAGATAGCGTCCGACCAGAACTTTGCCAGCCCGGTGCTGCTCAAGACCGGGCTGGAGGAATCCGAATATACCCTGACCGACAGCGAAGCGCTGGACGCCGGCTTCAAGAACTCCCCCTATTTCTGGAGGGTGAAGGCCACGGACGGAGCCGGCAACATTGGAGAATGGTCGGCTTCTTCCGTTTTCTACATAAGCGTACCGGCCGTACCCGCGCCGGCGCTGCCGGCGAACGACAGCCCGCTGGAGTACCCCATACGCTTCAGCTGGCAGGCAGTGACCAGCCTGAGCCCCCCGGTGACCTATGACTTCCAGATATCCCAGAACCTCGATTTTACCACGCCGATACTGGACGAGGCCGGGCTGGGCAACTCGGAACTGCTGGTCACCAAGGAAAACAATCTAAAACTTAAAAAAGGAGTGGTATATTACTGGAGAGTAAAAGCGGTGGATGCCGCCCACAACAGCAGCGACTGGTCTCCCACAGGATCATTCCGGTTCGCACCCAAGTCAGCCTTTCCCGGCTGGGCGATCTATACCATGATCAGTATCGGGGCGGTTATCGCGGTACTGTTCGCCTTCCGGCTGGGGAGAAAAACAGCCTACCCGCAATACTAACCATTTGATATTTTTAACGTTATATAAAACATAAGGAGGTTACAAATGAAACACGCCAAGCTTTTACGAATAATCGGGATAGCACTGGTACTATCACTCTTGACGATAGGGCTGGTGGCCGCGCCGGCGTTTGCGCTACCATCAGTCACATTATCTACGTCCAGCGGGGCAACCGGCGCCATAGTTAATATCTTCGGCGGGGGCTTTACGCCTTCTACGCCAACTGTACCTTCAATCTATTATGTTTATTTTTCCAGCCAAGCAGCCTCGGTAACGCAAGCTATCGGAGCTCAGGTGACCGTTTTTCAAACAGTGGCTACCGCCACAGCCGATGCCAGCGGGGTTATCAATACCACTTTCACCGTCCCCACACTACTGACCTCAACCGGAAGCGTAGCCGTATCCCCAGGCACCTATTATGTCTACGTAGCTTTACCCGCCGGAGGGATAGTCACCGTTAGTACCTTTACAGTGATAGGCAATCCGGCGATTACGATAAGCCCGGCAACCGGCGTGGCGGGGACATCAGTGGTGATTAACGGCACCGGATTCACGGCGAGCACGATTCTTGCTTTTAGATTCGATACCATTACCGTTATACCCACCGCGGGTCAGACTTCCACATTGAGCACCGGCGCTTTCAGCAGCACCATCACCGTTCCCTCTATAGCCGCCGGGGCGCATACGATTACCGCTACCGCGGGCAGCAGCACCGCCACGGCGACCTTCACCGTTAGCGCTTCCCCGACGCTGGACGACCTTTCACCCGATTCCGGCGCGGCGGGGATCGATGTAGTGATTACCGGCTCCAGCTTCCCGGCCAGCCAAGCGCTAACCTTTAAGTTGGACGCCACGTCAATTGCCCGTAAATCCGGTGACAGCGCCACGCGCACCAGCGGTATCTTCATCACCACGGTAACCATTCCGACGAGCTTTGCCGCGGGCGCCCATACCATCACCGTTACCGCGGGCGGCGGCTCGGCTACCGCCACCTTCACCGTCACTTCTTCCGCCACCCTGGACACGCTGTCTCCCGCCTCCGGGTCAGCCGGCACGGACGTTACCATCAGCGGCTCCAGTTTCCCGGCGAGCACCGCGCTGATTTTCATCTTCGACGGGGCGGCCGTTACGCCTAAATCCGGCGATACCGCCGTACGCGCCAGCGGCATTTTCAGCAGCGTTATCACCGTACCGACCACCGCCGCCATATCAGCGCATACAATTACCGTGACCGCCGGCACCGCTACCGCCAGCGCCACCTTTACCGTTACCGCTTCCGCCACCACTGTAAGCGCCAGCGCCGACGGCAATACGGTGGGGTCATCAGTAGTCATCTGGGGCTCCGGCTTCCTGAATAACAGCCTGGTAACCGTCACCTACGACGGCACGAAAATCACCGAAAGCACCGCCGGCGCGGACGGGCACTTCGTCACTTCTCCCTTCCAGATCCCGGCCAGCGCTCACGGCGACCATGTCATTGCCGTAACGGACGGCGTCAACACGGAGAGCGTCACATTTACGCTGGAATCCACGCCTCCATCAGTACCGACAGGCGCAGCACCGGCCTCCGGCGCTTCCTTGAAGAAACCGTACCTGTTCGACTGGAACGATGTAACCGATGCCAGCGCCCCGGTCAAATATGAGCTGCAAATAGCCACGGATACCGGTTTCAGCGCCGATTCCCTGGTCCTGAACAAGACAGGACTGATGGAATCTCAATACAAGCTGACCGAAGCGGAAGGGCTCAATCTTTCCAGCGATCTGGGCGTTTATTACTGGCGAATCAGGGCGGTAGACGCCGCCTCCAACGACAGCGCCTGGACCAGTCCGGGGCAGTTCAAGGTAATCAAACCTTTCAGCTACGTAGGCTGGCCGCTGTGGTTGACCATCGCAGTGGGCGCAGTCGTTTTCTTCCTGGCCGGCCTCTGGCTGGGCAGGCGCACCGCCTTCTCTTACTAACAGCATATAGATAACCATTACCCCCTCTGGCATCCCCTCTCCTCCGGACCCTGCCTCCCGGAGGAGAGGGGAGTTTTTTACTGCACCCGATAATTTCAGCGAGGCGGAGCACCTGGATCCCGTATCAAGTACGGGATGACGAGGGGAGTGAGGGATGTGACTTACCCTTTTTCCTTTTATCCCCTTCAAGTTAACCCTCTCCCCGCTGGCAGGGAGAGGGACGATCGATTGCGGGATGAGGGTTAATTTCTATTTTACCATCCATCCTTTGTACGGCTATGTCAGGGGGCGAGTTAATTCAAATAATGCTTACACTGTCAATGGATTCCGGCCCCGATTAACATACGGGGTATGCTACCTGCGCCGGAATGACACACCCCGGGGTTTTTTTATTACATCCAATTATTGGAGCAAGGCGGAGTACCCGGAGCCCATATCAATTACGGGATGACGAGGGGAGTGAGGGATGTGACAGTTTCCCATCCGGGAACGCAGGGGAGAGCCAAATGACAGTACCTTTTTCTCAGCCCCATTGACTATCACTCCGGCACCAACTACACTATAATCGGGTCAAGTAAACCGGGTGACCGCCTCGATGCGTTCAGGCGTATCAGGGAGGAAAGTCCGAGCTCCGACGGGCAGGATGCTGGGTAACACCCAGGAGGGGCGACCCTACGGAAAGTGCCACAGAAACATACCGCCCCGATTCGTTCCGATAAAATCGGGACTCATGCGGGGTAAGGGTGAAATGGCGAGGTAAGAGCTCACCGGCGGCCGGGTGACCGGCCGGCCGTGCAAACCCCATCCGGAGCAAGACCGAATAGAGGGACTATGGAACGCCCGGTCCGTCCCCGGGTTGGTCGCTAGATTTCTCCGGTAACGGAGGAACCAGATAGATGGTCACCGTCCCGATTCGCCCCGACAGGGTCGGGGACTCATCGGGACACAGAACTCGGCTTACAGGTTTACTTGACCCACACTCCTGGTCTGTAACGTATCCTGACTTTCATCCCAACGCGTAGAGGGAGAACAATCTCATGTTCAACTCATCCAAGACTATCGCCAGTATGGTACTTATCATCGTCATCGTGCTTGCTTTCGGCGGCGGATTTCTGGTGGGACAGGGCAACCCGCCTCCCTCCCCGGAAGGGCTGAACGTCATCGAAGAAGCCCTGAACGACGTCATCGCCAAGTACGTGGAACCCGGCAAAATCGTCACCGCCAATATCACCGCCGGGGCGATCAAGGGGATACTTGCCTCGCTGCATGACCCCTATACCGCTTACTACGCGCCCGCAGAATACGAGATGGTCCAGAGCGATTTCGAGGGGTCGTTCGAAGGCATCGGCGCGGTGGTCAGCACCCTCGAAGGCAAGATAATCATCGTGGCGCCCATCGCCGGAGCGCCGGCGGAAAAAGCCGGCATCAAGAAAAACGATGTAATACTGGCAGTCAACGGCGAATCCACGGAAGGTCAGACCCAGGACATGGTGGTGAGCAAGATACGCGGGACCAGCGGCACCACGGTGGAACTGCTAATCCTCCACGAGGGGGAAACGGAGCCGGTGACCATCAGCGTGACCCGGGCCAAAGTGGAGGTGCCCAGCGTATCCTTTGAAATGCGGGGCGATATCGCGGTTATCAGCATCCTCCAGTTCACCAACCGTACCGAAGAAGAGTTCGCCAAGATAATGCCCAACCTGGCGGCGGAAAACGCCGCGGGCATCGTGCTCGACCTGCGCGGCAATCCCGGCGGCATCCTGGATATCGTCGTCCAGGTGGCCAGCCATTTCATCACCGACGGCGTTATCGTGTCCGTAAGGAGCCGGGAGGGAGACATAGAGGTACATCATGCCGTCTCCCAGAAAGTGACCACCGCCCTGCCGATGGTGGTGCTGGTGGATGAGTTCAGCGCCAGCGGCAGCGAGGTACTGACCGGCGCCCTCCAGGACCGCGGCCGCGCCATGGTGGCCGGCAACGTGACCTACGGCAAAGGCAGCGTAAACACCCTGCTGCATTTGAGCGACGGCTCCGGCATATATATCACCATCGCCCGCTGGCTTACCCCCAACGGCACGCTCATCGAGGGCAACGGTATTATCCCGGACAGGCTGCTGGACATTACCGGCGAGGAAGAGCTCCAGTGGGCGATAGACTACCTGCACGGCATGAACCATTAGAGGGAGAGGCATAACATGGCGGAAAAACTCGCCCGGCAGATAAACAAGTCCGAGCTCTCCCTTATCCAGGGGGATATTACCCGGCAGGCCACCGGGGCAATCGTGAACGCGGCCAACTCCGGTCTAATGGGGGGCGGGGGGGTTGACGGGGCTATCCACCGCGCCGGCGGCCCCGCCATCCTGGAAGAGTGCAAGCAAATAGTGGCGAGGCAGGGGCGTCTGCCTACCGGCCAGGCGGCCATCACCACCGCCGGCGATATGCCGTCCAAATACGTTATCCATACGGTGGGGCCTGTCTGGCACGGGGGGAAACAAGGCGAGCCGGAACTGCTGGCCAGCGCCTACCGGGAAAGCCTGAAGCTGGCCGCCGAATATAAATTATCTTCCGTATCTTTCCCCTCCATCAGCACCGGGGTTTACGGCTACCCGGTGGAATTGGCCGCGCCGATAGCGCTGGGGGAGGCGGCATCTTTTCTTGCCGGGGAAAGCAGCATCAAAGAGGTGGTTTTCGTGCTGCATGACCCGAACACTTTTAACGCTTACGCCGCGGCGCTGCAACGGGCGGCGGGGGGAAAAGGATAAATAAAGACCTGATTGCATTCAGTTATAATGCATGCCTAACCGTTCCAGCCTCACCCCCTTGCCCCCTTGTATGTTTGAAAGATGGTAATATAAGCTTTAAAGGCACGGCAGACCGATTCCCCCTTGGTTTAATAAAACCGTTGGAGAGCGAGGGTCGCCGTGCCTGGACTTCCATTAGCCC
>JBAZGT010000027.1 GCA_041652735.1 Dehalococcoidales bacterium
TGTTCGGGCTAATGGAAGTCCAGGCACGGCGACCCTCGCTCTCCAACGGTTTTATTAAACCAAGGGGGAATCGGTCTGCCGTGCCTTTAAAGCTTATATTACCATCTTTCAAACATACAAGGGGGACGATGTAATTGTACGAACCCCTCTGCCTCTTATCCCCACCTGCGCTAAAGCTTCGGCGGACAAGCCTCTCCCCGCTGGCAGGGAGAGGGACGATAATAAATAGCAAGTTACAAGTAGCAAGTGTCAAGTAACAAGGAAGTGACGAGGGGAAAAGGCGGGGAGCAGAATACAGGGCGGGTTGGTAACCAGTCCCTACAGAGGGGGATAAGGGGAGGTGGGGTTAACTAAAATCCCTCTCTTATCTCCCTTTTTCAAAGGGAGACGCCAATACCCTTAAAATAAAGGGGTCGGCGGCGGGTGAGCTTCATGCCCCCGGGTTGAACGCGGGTTAAAGCCCGCGCCGGAAAGACGTACCTTTACGTTGTTTCTGTACCCGGTAAATGAACCAGGCCGGGGTATGCGGTTCGCGGCCCCGTATCGCGCGGTACGGGGTCACCCTGAACGGGGCATGTTTGCACCGGGATGGTGGTCAAATACAAAGGGAGTATTAATTACACGGCGCGAAGAAATCAATTATTCAACAACTGTTTCAGTATCTTCACCGCCGGCGGCAGGACGTCGCCGATAGCCTCGGAAAAGCGCAGGCGGGCTTCCGCGTCGTAAGGGGTTTCGCCCTGGTTGATGATGACCAGCTTCGCTCCGGACTCCAGCGCCACCCGGGGCATGTCTGCCGCCGGGTAGACCACCAAACTGGAGCCGGCGACGATTAAAAGGTCGCACCGCCCCGAGTGGTGAATAGAGGCATCCAGGTCTTTCACCGGGAGGGAATCGCCGAAGTTGACGACGGTAGATTTCAGCTTGCCGCCGCAAAGGGGGCAGTTCCTTTCCCCCTCCACCCGATCCAATTTAAAGTCGCACGCCAGGCAGCGCACCTTAGTGAGATTACCGTGCAACTCGGCCAGCAGCTCCGGCCTGATGCCGGACTTGAGGTGCAGATTATCCACGTTCTGAGAAATTAGGAACTTTAGCTTGCCCAGCTCCTGCAACTCAAAGATAGCGCGGTGGCCGGCGTTGGGCGCGACGCCCGTCCAGTTCTGCTCCGGGGTGGCCAGCCCTTTATCCCGTCGGGTCCAAAGCCCGTCCGGCCCGCGGAAATCCCTAATGCCGGACTCGGTACTGACGCCGGCGCCGGTGAAGACCACGGTGTAGTCCGAGTCCAATATCAAGTCGGCGAGCTGGGCGATTCTTGAGTTTAAGTCCGTCATACATGCTTCCTATTCCATATTAAGATGATGGTTTGCAGATGTCAAAATAAAGCGGGGTGTCCTTCGGTAAGCTCAGGTTGAGTGGGGGGCTGTCAGCATGACCGCCGCGGAAAATTTCCTGCTTTTTGCCTCTTGACAGCTATGATTTCTCATGCTATTATTTAGGTGTGCCTAAATGTTAGGCGTCCCTAAAAGGAGTCGGGTATGAGCACGAGCACCGAAGAATACCTGGAAGCTTTATACACATTATCCAAGGAAAGCGAGCCGGTCAGCACCAGCGCCGTGTCCCGGCGGCTCAATATCGCCCCGGCCAGCGTCACCGAAAAGATGCACAAGCTTACCGCCGAGGGTTATGTCAACTACTCCCCTTACCAGGGCGTCACCCTCACCGCCAAAGGCTACCGCCTGGCGGAGAAAATGACGCGCAAGCACCGCCTGCTGGAAAGGTTCCTCCACGACGTGCTGAAAATAGGCAAGGACAAAGTACATAAAGAAGCCTGTGAGATGGAGCACGCCCTTTCCGACGAGACGGCGCGCGCCATGTGCCAGGCACTAAAATCACCGGACAGCTGCCCGGACGACGGACAGCTCATTCCCCCCTGCGACCTGGGGTTTTCCAGCTGCGAAGAATGCCGTAAGTGGGGGCAGGACAACCCGGAAAACATCAGCAAGCGCCAGACCAGCGTTATCTCCATGTCCTCCCTGAAAGAGAACCAGGAGGGGCGGATAAGCTTTATCCGGGGGGACAACAAAGTTTTGCGCCGCCTTTTAGACCTGGGGCTGACGCCGGAAACCAAGATTAAAGTCTGCCGCGTTTCCTCCCTCAAAGGCCCGGTGGAAATAGCTTTACGCGGCTCGCGGCTGGCACTGGGCGACGAGATTGCCCGCAACGTATTCGTGGAAAAAATAGCCAACTAGATTGTGAGCGCCTTTATGGCTGATATAGCTTCATCTCATACCTCCGTCCCGGAAAAAGGCAGGGAGGGGGGAAACGGCAAGCGGCTGACCATAGCCCTGGCCGGCAACGCCAACGTGGGCAAGAGCGTCATTTTCAACCAGCTCACCGGCTCACACCAGACCATCGGCAACTGGCCGGGCAAAACGGTGGAAAGCGCCAAGGGCTTCCTGACCTTCGAGGGCTACGACATTACCATCGTCGACCTGCCCGGGATATATTCCCTTTCCGCCTTTTCCATGGAAGAGCTGGTCACGCGAGACTACATCGCCAAGGAAAAGCCGGACGTAATCATAGACGTGATCGGGGCGCCGGTGCTGGAGCGCAACCTGTTTTTCACCCTCCAGCTAATGGAAATGGACACGCCGATGGTGGTCTGCCTCAACCAGATGGACATAGCCGAAACCCAGGGGCTGACCATCGATACGGCCAAGATGTCCGGATGGCTGGGGGCGCCGGTGGTGCCCACGGTGGCCGCGCGCGGCCAGGGCATCCCGGAGCTGATGAAAACCGCCATCGCCGCGGCGCGGCAACCGAGCGACAGCGCCGGGCCAACAGATACTGCCCCGGCCGCCCCGGAAACCGGGATTAAACAAGCTGTTCCGGAAAAATCCCGCGGCAGGCACGGACGAAGACCCGGCCGGCATCATCATCACCGCCGCATGGCGCAGTTCCGCGCCGGCCTGGACGCCGGACTGGACGAACTGACGGACACGGTGGCCGCCGCCAGAATGGACATGGACTACCCGCCGCGCTGGGTGGCGCTCAAGCTGCTCGAAGGGGACACGAACATCACCGAACTGGTGAATAAAAAATCGCCGGAAACCGCCGCCGCCGCCGAAATACTCGCCGGGAAGATAGAAGAGGTCTACAAGCAGCCGCGCTTCGCGGCGGTAGCCTCCGAAAGATACGCTTTAGCCTCACAGATAGCCGCCGACGTACAGAGCCGGATAGAAATCAAACCCAGTTTCACCGACCGTCTGGACCGGCTGGCCACGCAGAAGGTGGCCGGGTATATCGTATCGATAATCGTCATCGGCGGGCTGCTGCTGTGGACTTTCACCGTGGGCAACCTGATCTCCGGGCTGCTGGCCAACGCCTTCGCTTTCTTCCAGCCGGTGGACCCGCTGATTAACGGATCGTTCTGGAGCATCATCTGGAACGGGGTATTCGGGGGGTTCGTGGCGGGGGTAACGCTGGTGCTGCCCTACGTCATTCCCTTCTACCTGCTGCTGGCGGCGCTGGAAGACTCCGGCATACTCACCCGCGTGGCTTTCATGCTGGACAGCGCCATGCACCAGATGGGGCTGCACGGCAAGGCCATCATACCGCTGGTGCTCGGGTACGGGTGCTCGGTCCCGGCCATCGCCGCCACGCGCATCATGGGCTCGCGCCGGGAGCGTTTGCTGGCGTCCTTCGCCATTACGTTCGCGCCCTGCACCGCCCGCACCATCATTATCCTGGGGCTGGTATCCGCGTTCATGGGCATCTGGTGGGCGCTGGCGCTTTACGCAGTGGACCTAATCGTCATGTTTATCGCGGGGAAGATAGCTTTAAGGGTGGTCCCGGGGGATACGGCGGGCCTGATAATGGAGATGCACTCCTTTAAAAGGCCGTCCCTGTCCGTCATATTCAAACAGACCTGGGGGCGGACAAAATCGTTGATTATCCTGGTCTTCCCGCTGTACATGGCGGGGTCGGCGGGGGTACAGTTTTTGTACGCTTACGGTATCCTCCAGCCGGTGAGCAATTTCCTATCGCCGCTGACAGTGAACTGGCTGGGACTGCCGGCCATAGCCGGGATACTGCTAATCTTCGGCTTCGTGCGCAAGGAAATGATACTGCTGACGATGACGGCCATCTTCGGGGCGAACCTAGCGGGAGTGCTGACGCCCACCCAGCTGATAGTGCTGGCGCTGGTGGGCATGCTGTATATCCCCTGCCTTTCCACGGTGGGCATCCTGGCCAGGGAGTTCGGGTGGAAAGCGGCGGCGGCGATGTCCGCCGCCAACCTGTTCGCGGCGCTGCTGATAGGCGGCGCGGCCTCCAAGGCGCTGGAACACATCCTTTAGTCTTCCCTTCCCCCCCATATGCAAAAAAAGACCCCGATGTAAAATCGGGGTCTTAGTGTTTCACCGCCCGGACCGGACTCAGGAAGCGGTATCTTCCGTGTCCGGCTGAGCCACCTGCCGTGTCACCTTACGGTGCTGATAGACCACCGCGAGGTCCTTGATGTGACCGCACTGAAGGCACTGTTCGTACCAGCCGTTATAGTCTTTTTCCAGGTAAAGGTTACCACCGCATTTGGGGCAGCGTCCCGAAGTTTTCAGTTCACCCATAATAGCCCTCCTTTTAAAAGAGCATCCAGCTTCAATTAGCACTCTTGTTATCCGACTGCTAATAATATTTTAGCACTTTTAGAAAGTTTGTCAATAGCTTTGGGGGGGTGATGGATTGGACCAACCCCTTTTCCTCTTATCCCTCTCCCCGTTGACAGGGAGAGGGACGATAGTTGGCCGGATGACTTAAATCTTTATTATCCCTCTTGATTTCACCGGAGTCTTTGGCTTTACGAGAGGGAGACGCGAAATAAGTTCACTTACCTCTCCGCTGGCAGAGCATGGGAAGGGAAAGGGGGCTGGGCGGAGAGGCTGAATCCGCCTCTGCTCCTCCTTTGCGAAAGGAGGACGAATTACCCGATAATTATGGCTAAAGCAAAATCCCCCTTAATCCCCCTTTGTTAAAGGGGGAAACTGGCAAGGGAGATGCCGAGTCCCCGAAACAAGAGGGTGGCGGGGGTTAATATGACCTTTCCCTCCGGCTCCCTCTCCGCTGGCAAAGAGGGAGCGATTGATTGATAAGGTTTGGGGATAGTGTTATTAAAGCCAGGAATGACAACGGGGGGAAAAGGGGAAGGGCGGGTTGGTAACCCGCCCCGGTGATTTCAGGGTTTCTTGGAAGACGGGGCTTCGCTGCCGAAGGGGCGGACATCGGTCAGGATAATGGGGCGGTCGGCGCGGGTAATGGTCAGGGGGCAGTGGGGAAAGCCGCCGGGTATCACCACCGCGGTGGGACGGGTAATAGTGTGCACCTCGGCTTCCTTGCCCAGGGCGATTTCCGCCTCGCCGTCAAACTGGGACAAGTCGTTAACGTTAGTGCCCATGAAACAGAG
The DNA here is from genome assembly GCA_041652735.1 of Dehalococcoidales bacterium. Classification (NCBI taxonomy): domain Bacteria; kingdom Bacillati; phylum Chloroflexota; class Dehalococcoidia; order Dehalococcoidales; species Dehalococcoidales bacterium. The sequence goes on from JBAZGT010000027.1 coordinate 5,459, forward strand.
AATCTCCGGCTTGGGGTGGATGTGGGGCTTATCCGGTATCGGCCCGAAGCGGTAAGGGGCCTTTTTTATGCTTTCACACATAATCAGGTATTCGAACATGGCGGGGTCTTTGGGGGAAATGAAAGCCAGGTAGCCGCCGGAGTCGTCACGGTTGCGGGCGCCGTAGCTCCAGGGCCCCTTGCGGGCGAAGGGTATGTTGGTGATATTCTGCTGGTACTTGGACTTCCACATGTCCCCCGTGCCCGGCTCCTGCCGGTTCTTGAGCGCCGGTCGCGTTTTCATGGAACATGCGGCGGCGGTGGAGACTTCCATGTAGATAAACCTGCGGCTCATCCGGGCGATGGCGGCCGGGTAATGCTGTAGTCCCGCCGGCACGGCCACGGCCGAGGAAGAGGTAATCATGTAGGTCTCGCCCTCTTCACCCAGGTTCAGCTCCACCTCGGCGCCCAGCTCGCCCATGTCATGGCCATCGCCGCCCAGCCAGAGCATCACCTGATTATAATCGTGGGTATGGGGGCGGGGCGGCTCCGTCCCCATATTGCCCGCCGCCCAGTAAGCGCCATATTCGATATTGAACTCCAGCCCGAAAGGCTGCCCGCTGACGGCGGCGACCTGCCGGTAGAAACCGGGGCGGTCGTTTTTAAAATCGAAGGGTATCACGTACTTGCTGTATTTCTTGTCGGCCATCTACTCTTCCTTCTTCAGCTATTCTATCTACCATATACCCGGCAGCAGCGCCTTGCGCTCCGGGGGATAGTCCGGGAAAGTGCGGCGGTACCAGGCATGGTTGGCCCGGGCGCGCGGCAGCAGGTTAGCCACCGTCCAGAAGGCGAAAACGAGGCCGGCCAGCGACCAGGTGGCCAAAGCCCAGCCCACCCAGATGGTCATTTCCCCGAGGTAGTTAGGGCTGGACACCCAGCGGTACAAACGGTGACCGGAAATTTTATAGCCGGACTCGCCGGGCTTGCGGAGGTCGCGCAGGGCCAAATCCGACTCCCTATTAATAACATAGCCAGTGATAAACATAAGCACGCCGACGATGAAACGGGGGTCGCTCAGCCAGCTGTCCGCGTAGCCGCCGGAAAGAGTGAAGACCCAGCGCCCATTGAGGTAGGCATTGACCAGGTTGAACATCAGCCCGAAGCTGACGACCGAAAGCGGCATGCGCCGGGCCTCACCGCGCAGGGAAAAGGGGTAGATAAAGGCCCGGTGGATATAATGCGCCTCCCACAGGAAAAGAAAAATAAGGGTGGGGGCGTTGAGGCGGATATCGCCGATAAAGAAGCAAACGGCAAAGACCACCGGCGAGGCCGCCTCCATGAGTATCCAGCCGAGCTTGCTGCCCACGGAATAGCCCCAGCCCTTCCGGACATGGCGGCCGTAGGGGGCGGCGATGAAAAACAGCGCGATAAGCACCACCACGCCCAGCGCGAACCAGGCGATAAGCAGGATGTTAAAAACAGTAGTTTCTTTCAAGATTTCACCCCGTTTTCAGCTTTATCATTCAGGCGGAGCAGGCCGTTTTCCTGAAACCAGCGCAGCGTATCTTCCAGGGTGGAGCGGAAAGGGCGGGGACTATAGCCCAGCTCCCGGCTGGCTTTATCGTGGCTGATGCGCCGGTTGCTTTCCAGCGCCCGCAAGGAGACGCCGGTATAGAGCGGCCGGCTGCCGTTCAATCTGCTCGCTCCCTGGATAAACGGCGCGCCGATACGCGCCAGCCACAGCGGGCAGACCAGCTTACCGGCGGCCGTGCCGGTGATGTCCGCCACCATCGCGGCGATATCACACATGGAAATCCAATGCCCGGAAAGGAGATAACGTTCCCCGGCCGGGGCCTTTTGCTCCGCCAGCACGGCGCCCGCCGCCACGTCACGCGCATCCACCCAATCGAACCCACCCCTGACCAGAGCGGGAAGCCGGCCCTGGGCCATGCGCAGCAGCGCCTCCCCGATATAGGAGGGCTGGAAATCATAAGGACCGAGGGCGGCGGTGGGATAAACGATAATGGCATCCAGCCCCTGCTCGATACCGCGCCGGACTTCCAACTCCGCGGCGGCTTTAGAGCGGTCGTAGGGGGGACAGCGGCGGGAGGCCACCAGCGGGCGGGACTCGTCCACGGGGGTGGCGAAAGGCTCCTGGGTCAGCGCGTGGATGGAGCTGAAATGAACCAGCCGCCTGACGTTAGAGCGCCGGCAGGCCTCCACCACGTTGCGCGTGCCGCCGATGTTAATCTCAGCGATACGCGGATAGTCCGCCATGGACAGGGAGATGCTGGCCGCCAGGTGATAGACCACATCTACGCCCTGGAAAGCCCGGCAGAGCGAGGCGACATCACGGACATCACCGTTCACCCGTTCAACGTCCAGCCCCTCGATAGCCCGGCAGCTGACATGCACCAGGCAGCGGGTGGGACGGCCGCTCTGAACCAGAGCGCGTACCAGATTTGCCCCGATATGGCCTGAAGCGCCCGTTACTGCTACCGTCATTTGAGCCATTATAGCACAGAGCCAACCGCCGCCGCCAAAAGAAATCTATCCGGGCAGGCAACAAGTCAAAATATCAATTACCGTTCGTCCAGGGGAAGCGGGGATAAGGGGGATTATCTACCGCCCCTAATGCGCTATGGTTCGACAAGTCCCGATTCCTGCGTCATGTCCCGATTCCCTATGGTCATGCGGGACACCGGATGAGGTACGAATCGGTGCGGGATGGCGATAAAATCGTTCACTCACCATGAGCGGCTACGGAGGAAAGGCAGGCTCACCCTGCGACAAGTTCATTGTGAGCGGTAATAATAGTATTAATCACGGCTGTTTTAACATACTGTAAAAAATTGGCACAAGTAAGCGAAAAATGATAGGATTAGTACGAAATACCCAGTGACAGACCATCAATCACCATTTTTTTAAAAACAGCCGGCGGCGGGCCGTTTCCTTCGTTCAAAGAAAATCCAGGCTGCAGATACTCGTGGGAAAATGACCAAAAAACCCGGACCTAACTACCGATGGTATATACTAATCCTGACCATGCTGGCCTATGCCATTATCGCCGGTGTGGCCAGGATGTGCATACCGGTACTATTCAAGCAGATTTCCGATGACCTGGGCTTAAGCGTATTCCAGGTGGGGGTGATATGGGGCATGGACCCCCTGGCGGGGGTATTCGTGGGGCTGCCGGCGGGACTGCTGGCCGACCGCTTCGGGGTAAAGCGCACCATTACGGTACTTTGCATACTGGCGGGGATATTCAGCGCCCTCCGCGGTTTATCCAACAGCTTTGTTACCATGGCCATGACGATGTTCCTCTTCGGGCTGATGGCAGCGGCCACGCCGAGCATCGTCCCCAAGGTCACCACCGAGTGGTTCAGCGGTAAAAGGCTGGGGCTGGCCAACGCCCTGCTTAACATCGCCTGGTCGGTTGGGTCGATACTGGCCAGCCTGCTCAGCGCCACGGTGCTGTCTCCCTGGCTGGGAGGCTGGCGCAACGTTATCTATTTCTTCAGCGCGCCGGCGGTACTGCTCGGCCTGCTCTGGTGGTTTACCGGTAAAGAACCGGAAAGGTCGCAGTCTTCCATTACCCGGGGACAGATATCGTTCAAGCAGTCTCTTTCCCACGTTATCCGCATGAAACAGGTATGGCTGATCGGTATCGCTACCCTTTTTACCTGGGGCGCCAGCATGGGCTTTCTCGGCTACCTGCCGCTTTACCTGCGGAACATCGGCTGGTCGGACGCCGCCGCTGACAGCGCCATTACTGTTTTCAACGGCGTCACCCTGATAGGCTCCATCCCCATGGTGCTGCTATCGGACAAGCTCAAAACCCGTAAAGGGGTGCTGGGGCTGTCCCTGGGTGCGCTGGCAGTCGGGCTGATAGCTTTACCGTATATCAATACCATCGGCGTCTGGCTGATGATAGGCATTTGCGGCTTTCTGCGCAGCGGTACCGGCTCGCTGTTCAACGTGATGATATTCGAGACGAAGAGCATCGGCAGCACCTACGGCGGCACCGCCATCGGCCTGGCCAGCACCATTTCCATGATAGGCGCCTTCATAGCCCCGGGGTTGGGCAACAGCCTGGACTCCGTCAGCCAGGGCGCCCCCTTTGTTTTCTGGGGCATACTGGCGGCCCTGGCCGTTCCGGTGCTGTTCTTCATCAAGACCGACCCCAATAAGTCTTTAGTCGAGACCGGTTAACCGGAACTCCACCCGCGTTTTGTGACGTCTTTGTTACTTTACCGGCGCTTACCGTGACCGACGCGTATCATCCCCACGCCTAAAATAATAATAAACCGGTCAGGCGACAGTCATGGCAAATCACAAGATAAAAGAAGATACATTAAACCAGATGTTCCAGATATGCCCGCAGTGCGGCCGCAAAGGCTTGTACCATATTAAGCTGCATTATCACCGCTGCCGTTTCTGCGGCACCTGCGTTATAGCGGCGCCCGCCCGGGGAGCGCCTTCCCTGCCGGACTACCAGCAGGAAGCGCGGGCATTTCACTAAAGCGCAAGCTCAAGCTTTATCCGCGATTATCTTGACCAGGACACCGCGACTCCGGGGGCCATCAAACTCACCGAAGAAAATGCCCTGCCAGGCGCCCAGCGCCAGCTCCCCGTATTGAATGATAACCGTCGCCGAGGCGCCTATCAGCGCAGCCTTGATGTGCGCCGCCGAATTTCCTTCCGCGTGTTTGTAGTCGCCCCGCCAGGGTACCATTGCCTCCAGCCGCGCCGCGATGTCATCTACAACATCGGGGTCGGCGTGCTCATTAATCATAACGCCGGCGGTGGTGTGCGGGACGTAGACCAGGCAAAGGCCGCTCTCCACGCCGCTTTCCTTAACGATTTCCCTGACCTGAGAGGTAATCTCGATGAAATCCGTCCGCGAGCTGGTTTTCAGGTTAAGTTTGTGTATCAAGGGTTACTCCAAAAGCCTGTTTTTTCTATAGTACAACCAGATGGGATAAGTAGCAAGTGGCAAGGGACAAGGGGAAACGGTTTAGCTTACACTTGGTTGCGGCGCATGCCTCACCGTTTTAGCCTCGCCGTTTTAGCCTCACCGTTTTAGCCTCACCGTTTTAGCCTCACCGTTTTAGCCTCACCGTTTTAGCCTCACCGTTTTAGCCTCACCGTTTTAGCCTCACCGTTTTAGCCTCCTCTCCAAACGGGTCACACGCCAATATAGAAATCAACTGTTTGGAGAGGGGGAAGGAAAATACAACCTCTCCCTCCGGCTCCCTCTCCGCTGGCAGAGAGGGAGAGGAAAAGAGGGCGGGGCGGAGATACTGAATCCGCCTCTGCTCCTCCTTTGCGAAAGGAGGACGATGTATGGGACCTACCCCTTTGCTTCTTATCCCCACCTGCGCTAAAGCTTCGGCGGACAAGCCTCTCCCCGCCGGCAGGGAGAGGGACGATAGTTGGCAGGATAATTAAGATCCCTCTTTTATCCCCTTGTTAAGGCTCAGGGCAAGCCCCGTTACAAGGGGGACGAAATTCCCCCGGATTAAAAACCGTCAACTTCAAAATACCAATTACAAATTACCCGTTCCCCCATCTTGACCCGGCTCCTGAAACACGATAAACTTAAGACAGGAGAAAGTACCATGCCGATTTATGAATATGTTTGCTCCGCCTGCGATGCCAAGTTCGAGGAGATGCGCCCTTTGAGCCAGTCCGGCCAGGACGCGGAATGCCCCAAGTGCCACAAGAGCGCCCGGCGCAAGATGTCCACCTTTGCCGCCTTCAGTACCACGGTAAGCGGTGTTCCCACAAGAGTACCCGGCTCCGGCGGCAGCTCCTGCTCCAATTGCAGCTCCGGCAGCTGTTCCACCTGCGCTTCCTAATACGGGGAGATGATAAGCCATGGCCAGCCCGCGGCGGACCGGCACCGCCAATCTGCCCCTGCACTAAGATAAAGCGCCCCGGCGGCTCACGCCAGACCCCGGAGTAAATCATGACATCCCCTACCCGGTGAACAGACTGACCTACGACCGGTCCATCGAGATGTTCTCCAGAGTTATTCACAAGACCAAACCGGGCTTGAGCGAGAAACAGCAGGCATGCAACAGGCTCCGCCAATTTGTGCTATGATAATATAAAACAATTGACCGCCGGGGAGGTCTCCTATGAAACGTCAACTGAAAATAATCGTCGAGAAAAATGCTGACGGTTATGTTGCCTATCCTCTAGGACTCAAGGGTATAGTGGTAGGGCAGGGCGATACTTATGAAGATGCCCTGGCAGACGTAAAGTCAGCCATCAAGTTTCACATAGAGACCTTTGGCAGCGATATGCTCGAACTGGATCCCCCCATATTGGAAGCATTTATCGCCGAGACCGGAGTTAACGTGTGACACAGAAGTTCCCTATCGATGCCCCGAAATCCCGTGTCATCAAAGCTTTTGAATCTCTGGGATTTAAACTCGTTAGGGAAAAAGAACACGTAGCCATGCTCCGGGATAACCACGATGGCAGCAAAACCCCTCTTACCATGCCCGCCCACCTTCACATCAAGAGCTCAACGCTAAGAACCATTTGTACCCAGGCAGGGATTTCCCGTGCTGATTTCCTAAAAGCGTACAATAAAGTATAAGGCAGCCACATTATCAATTTACCGCTGTTATCAGTTAACTGGCGCATGGGATAAAAGTCACAGCCAACCCGAAGCAACTCCCCCTAGACTTAAAGCAGATACAGGATAAAGCTGTATCCAGTTTTAGCGGGGGATAGACCAATATGCGGAAAAGCAGCATCGTCATGTCCGTTATCGCCGTATTCATTATTATCGCCACCGGCATCGGGGCGACGGCGTGCACGCCGGGTTCCGAAACCACGCAGCTTTCCGGGGTGGAAGTGAGGGAGTACCAGGGCGAGGACCTTTCAGCGGTCAGCAGCTTCCGGGAAAACTCCATCAAGGGCACCCAGCACGTAGATATAAGCACCTACCAGCTACAGGTCAACGGGCTGGTGGCCAACTCCGAAAACCTGACCTATAACGACGTCACCAACAATTTCACCGACTATAAAAAGGTGGTCCGTCTGAACTGCGTCGAAGGATGGTCGGTGAACATTCTCTGGGAAGGCGTGCAGGTCAGGGACATCATCAACCAGGCCGGGGCGCTGCCGGAAGCCAAAGTAGTCATTTTTCACGCCGTGGACGGCTACACCACCTCCTTCCCCATCGAGTACATCATGGACAATCCCATCCTGATGGCCTACAAAATGAACGATATCACCATCCCGGCGGAGAGGGGCTATCCCTTCATGCTGGTGGCGGAGATGAAGTGGGGCTATAAATGGATAAAGTGGATAGACCAGATAGAGCTTTCCGACAATATAAGCTACAAGGGCTACTGGGAGGAGCGGGGCTATTCCAACGGCGGCGACCTGGACAAGGGGTTTTTCGACAACTCCGACATATTTCCTTTTTGACACCCCGGCCTGAAAGCTGTTAATCTTTAGTGTACATAGCTTAGCAGGCAGGTGGCCACCATTAACCCCTCGGACTCAATAGTCAAAACGGAGCCGGAAAACAAACCCCGCTTCCGCTGGATATACGCCGGTTTACCTTTAGGTTTGCTGGCGCTATCCATTATCCTGGCGGCGGTGTTTTACGGCAAACTCACTCCGGAAATAGCCTATCATTTCAACGGCGATACGCCGGACCGCTGGTTCAGCCGCAGCGCTTTCCTGGTCTGGATGCTGACGCCGCAGGTCCTTTTCACCGTGCTCTCCTTAGCCATCGTCAGGATGATGATGCTGGGAGCGCGCTACTGGCCGCAGGATAACACGCCGCTGCGCCGGCTGCTGCCGCTGATGGGCAACATCATGGCGCTGCCGCAGGTTATCATTTTCATTGCAATGCTCCAGTTTTTCCTTTACAATGCTTATCAAACCAGGCCGGTACCGCTGTGGATAATCGCGCTGGCCATTTTGCTGGCGGGCGGCATCTTCCTGGCCGTTTTCTTTTTACGCATCATCCGGCAGGCGCGCCGGCAGAATAAAACTCTCCGGGAGTGATATAAATGTCAGACAACACGGCAGGCAAATTGACGCTGGATAAACTCGTTTCCCTGTGCCAGCGGCGCGGTTTTATCTTCCCCAGCAGCGATATTTACGGGGGGCTTTCCGGCTGCTGGGACTACGGGCCTATCGGGGTGGAGCTGAAACGTAATGTTAAGGCCGCCTGGTGGCGCGCCATCGTCCAGGAGCGGGATGATATAGTGGGGTTGGACTCCAGCATCCTGATGAACCCCAGGGTCTGGGAGGCCAGCGGGCACGTGAACAACTTCTCCGACCCCCTGGTGGAGTGCAGGGACTGCCACCGCCGGTGGAAGGCGGACGACCTCAAGGAGCACAAGTGCCCCACCTGCGGCGGCACTTTGACCGAGGAGCGCATGTTCAATACCATGTTCAAGACCTTCGCGGGGCCGGTGGAAGAAGACGCCGCCGTGGTCTATTTGCGCCCGGAGACCGCCCAGGGCATGTTCGTCAACTTCCAGAACGTGCTCAATACCGGCCGCAAGCGTTTGCCCTTCGGCATCGCCCAGCAGGGCAAGGCGTTCCGCAATGAAATCACCACCGGCAACTTCATTTTCCGCAGTCGCGAATTCGAGATAATGGAGTTCGAGTTTTTTATAAAACCCGGGACGCAGGACAAATGGTTCGATTACTGGGTCAACCAGCGTTTTGAATGGTATCAGAAATTGGGTATCAAAAAAGAATATTTGAAGCTGCACCACAAGCAAAAAGAGGGTTTAGCCCACTATGCCATCGCCGGCACGGATATCGAGTTCAATTTTCCGATGGGGTGGGGGGAATTGGAGGGCATTGCCAGCCGGAGTGATTATGACCTGACCCAGCATGCCAGTGCCAGTGGCAAGTCCATGGAGTACTTCGACGATGAGACTAAAGAGCACTTTGTGCCTTACGTCGTCGAACCATCCGTGGGCGTGGACCGCGCCATACTGACTTTCCTGTGCGCTGCCTACGATGAGGAACCGGACAAGGATGAAATCCGGGTGGTCTTTCATTTCCACCCGGACATCGCGCCGATAAAGGCGGCGATTTTACCCTTGAGCCGCAAGGAAAACCTGGCGGTTTTCGCTAAAGACGTTTACGGCACGCTGCGGCCGGCCTTTGCCACCCAGTACGACGATACGCAGAGCATCGGGCGGCGTTACCGCCGGCAGGACGAGCTGGGTACCCCCTATTGCGTCACCATCGACTTTCAGAGCCTGGAGGACAACATGGCGACAATCCGGGACCGCGACAGCATGAACCAGATACGCGTTCCCATCGCCACTTTAAAGAATACCCTGCTGGCCAAGCTGGGCGGGGAGGACTTCCTCAAGGTGCCGGAGGGTGGTAATATCATCGTAAAGAAGCAGGGCGGCGCCCAGGTTGACGGCTAATGCCTGAGACACCAGCGCCCCGCCCGCGCCACCTCCGCCAGGGAGCGCGACCTTGAACCCCGGTCTGATGAGAGCCGTGATCGTGGTCAGCGCGGCCCTGGTATGCTATTCCATCGGCGTAATTACCGAGCAGCGAAAAGCCGCGATAATCAAGTCCGTGCTTGTTTTCCTGACGCTCGGGGTGGTGCTGGATATCACCTCCACGATATTGATGATAGTGTATGCCAGGAACACGCCCCTGACCGTCCACGGCATCCTGGGCTACACGGCTTTGCTGGCCATGCTTACCGATGCCGTACTGGTCTGGCGGCACCGGCGGAAAAACGGCGGCGGCCGGGTGCCGCATAAGCTGCACATTTATACGCGCATCGCTTACGGGTGGTGGGTTATCGCCTATATCGCCGGGGCGGTTATTGCCGGTGTAATGTGAGGGGAGTAACACCGTGAAATACAAGGCCGTGATTTTCGACCTATTCGGGACGCTGGTGGATATTTATTCCCAGCCGGACTACCACAGCGTGCTGCGGGAGATGATGACGCTGCTTAAAGCACCGGAAGACGGCTTTATGCGGCTGTGGCACGAGACGTCGGAAAGACGCACCAGCGGCGGCTTCAAGACGCTGGAGGAAAACCTGGAATACATTTGCCGCGAGCTAAATCTGGTCCCCACCGCCTTTCAAATCGATATGGCAAAATGGGTGAGGTTCGACTACGTTTCCCTGGTCCTGACACCGCGGGAAGATGCCATCGAAACGCTCTCCCGTCTGAAAGAGGACGGCTACAAAATAGGGCTGGTGAGCAACTGCTCGGCGGAGCCGCCGGTTATCTGGCCGCAGACGACCTTGGCGCCGTTCTTCGACGCTACCGTTTTTTCCAGCACGGCGGGCATCTGCAAACCGGACCCGCGCATCTACCTGCTGGCGACCGAACAGCTGAAGGTAAAGCCGGAGGAATGCCGGTACATCGGGGACGGGGACAGCGGGGAACTGACGGGCGCCGCCGGGGTGGGGATGCACCCCGTCCTGATCCAGGTACCCCATGAGGACAGCGCATACGCGTTACGGACCAATGCCAAAATAGATGAATATCCGTGCCCTAAAATCACGTCGCTGCGGGAAGTCCTGGATTTACTGGAATAACGGCGCGGTCTCAGATATTCCAGTTCATCGCCAGGGAAAGCGTGGCGATAAAGTTCACCAGCGCGTGCATGATAAAGGCGCTCCAGATAGACCCGGTCTTGTGCCGCACCGTGCCGATAGCCACCCCCAGCACGAATATCCAGCCGATGCTGAACAGCGAGTACTGGAGAGCGTGCATCAGGGCCCAGGCCAGCGCCGTCAAGGCTACCGCGCCCGCCGCGCCTAAAGGAGACTGGCGGAAACCGGCGAACAGGAAACCGCGGAAAAACGCTTCCTCGAACAGCGGGGCGAAAACGACCACGGCAATCCAGAACAGCGGCGGCCAGATACTGGTATTATAAACATCGGCGACGATGCCCCCGCCCGAGGAATAGCCCAGCCACCAGGCCAGGCCGTCGAAGACGGCAATCAGGCCGATAACCGTCACCACCGAGACCAGGATGCTCTTCAGGCTCAGGCTGTTCACACCCAGGTATTCCTGGACATCAGCGCGGCGGCGCGCCCTGATGAACAGCAGGATAAGGCCCGTACCAAGAATCCCCGAGGCGATGGTGGCAATGGACTGCAACAGGCCCAGCCGGGCATTCAGGGCGTCCATCACCCGGTCCACGATATCCTGAGTGTTCAGGCTCTGGTCCAGCTCCGGCATGGACAGAGCGATGCCGGCCACCAATATCACCAGCAACTGCACCACGAAGAACACCAGCAACACCGCCGCCCCCAGCCCGACCGTCGCCCAAAAACCCCAATAGCGCTTTTGGGGAGCGGCAGCGGGCGTTGGCGGGAGCAGTACCGGCGCATCAGTCATATTGATTAATGATATAGTGTCAATAGCAATAATTCAAATACCGTCCGGCGTTGAAGGAATGCCAGCCGCGGGTTATAATGGCTAACAGCGGCGGTAATATGAAAATCATCCATTTCGCGGACTTACACCTGGGCATGGAAAACTACGGGCATATCGACCCAGCCACCGGACTGTCCTCCCGCCTCAAGGACTTCCTGGCATCATTCGACGAGCTGGTGGAGTACGCCCTGGCGGAGAGGGTCGATTTAGTCCTTTTCTGCGGGGACGCCTACAAGACGCGCGAGCCCACCCAGACCCAGCAGCGGGAGTTCGCCCGGCGCATCAACCGGCTGGCTACCGCCGGGATACCGGTATTCCTGCTTACCGGCAACCACGACCTGCCCAACGCGGTGGGGCGCGCCACCGCCACCGAGATATTCGATACGCTGGCGGTGCAAAACGTGCACGTGGCCAGCCAGCCGGAGGTCTTCAAGATTACCACCCCCGGCGGGACGGTACAGATTGCGGCCATCCCGTGGCTGCGGCGCAGCGCCCTGCTGGCCCGCGAGGACGTCAAGAACCTGAACCTGGCGCAGGTAAACGCCATGATGCAGGACGCGCTGACCAGGGTTATCGCGGGGAAGGCCGGGGAGCTGGATGCATCCTTACCAGCGATACTGGCGGCGCACGTACTGGTGGGAGATGCCAGGGTGGGGCGGGGCTCGGAAAGCCTGATGGCCATCGGGCAGGAGCCGGCCGTCCTCTTAAGCAATATCGCCCTGCCGGCTTTCGACTACGTAGCCCTGGGGCATATCCATAAGCGGCAGGTGCTGGCGGAAAAGCCGCCGGTGGTCTATGCCGGGAGCCTGGAGCGGGTGGACTTCGGGGAGGAGAACGACGAAAAGGGGTTTTACGTGGTGGAGATACAGCCCGGCACGCCGCGGCAGGTGACCTACAGCTTCCACCCGGTTAAAGCGCGGCGCTTTTTAACGGTCAGCGTGGCCCTGGAGGCGGAAGAAATAAACCCCACGGCGGCCGTGCTCAAGGCCATCGACAGCCAGAAAGAACAGGCCCGGGACGCCATCGTCCGGGTGAATATACAGCTACCGGCGTCACTCGAAGGACAACTGCGCAATAGTGAAATCAAGGAAGCACTGCAGGAGACACACAGCTTCACCATCGCCCGGGAAATACAGCGCGAGGACCGGCGGCGCCTGGGCAGCCGGCCGGCCAGGGACATTACCCCGCTGGACGCCCTGAAAGCCTACCTGGAAGTGCAGCAGACATCCCCGGAACGCCGGCAGGTGCTGCTGGAATACGGGGAAAAGCTGATAGAGTCACAGGAATAAAAAGGGCGGGTTCTTCACCCGCCCTAAGTTTTTTATACCTTATTCGGCTCTTTGGCGTCCCAGAAGAAGAAGGACGTTACTACTGATACCGCGGTGACGGCGATGGCGGAAAACAGGAAAACCTGCTCGTAGGTGTAGTGGTTGGGGACTAGCCAACCGTAAACGGGGGCAAAAATCGCCCCGGTGTATTGCATCGTAAAATAGTAGATGCCATAGATGGTGGCGCGGTTCTTGGAAGGCGTCTGGCCCATGATAAAGACCTCGGTGACGGGCATGCGGATAGCGTTGTTAACGCCCATGATAAAGAGCAGCAGGAAAAACCAGAAATTGATGGCCGTTGACGCCCTGACCCAGAAGATCAGCAGGCCGCTAAGGATACCAGTGGCGACGATGATCTTAACGGAACCGATGCGATCCGAAATCCAGCCGCCGATGACGGTACCGCCGACGATAGCGGGGAGAAACGATACAGACATGATCCAGGTGACACTGGTATCAGTGGCGCCAAGTTTATCGACAATGTACAAACTCATTAACGCCTGGACAGACATGCCGGCGCCGCCGCCGACGACCATCTGGATAAGGTAAGCCCAGAGTCGCCGTTTGTAGCCGGGCTGGGGAGGCTTTTCTTCAGTGAGTTTTTTCTTGGCAACGTTGACATGAGTCAGGCCGCCGCGCTTGGTTAAGTAGATGTAAAAAATAATACCGAAGATAGCGGTGGGAATGGAGAGGATGATAAAGGGGCCGTGAAAACCCTGCGAAGGCCAGAGCCACATAATACCGCCGGCGATAAGCGGAGCAACAAAGAAGCTGGCATTACCACCGACCAGATGAAAGCCAAGGGCGCGACCGCGTTTCTCCGGCTCCACGGCGGAGAGAATCATGGGGGTGGAAGCGGGGTGATAGCCAGCGGTCATCAAGCCCATGACGACGAGAAATACCAGGAACATGCTATAGGAATGGGAAAGGCCGGTGAGCATACCGCCGATAGCCACGCCCAGAGTGCCGATGGTGAGGAGAATGGTGGGTCCGATTTTGTCCACGAGGCGACCGGCGGGGATATTACCCGCGCCGCTTGAGAAAGCGTAGGACGTGGTGACCATCGTGGCCTGGAAGTTGTTCAAGCCGAAAGCAGTCCGGATGGAGGGTAAAAGAGGTCCGGGCAGCGCGGTCAGCAAGTGGTGCCCGAAGTGCGCCATGACGAACCATGGCAGAGACTGCTTCATGAAAGAATGCTGTTTGGGCGTTCCGTCAGGGTTGGTGAGGTCAGTCGGTTTGGTAATCGGAGTATCCTTTCAAGGCTGTCTGCCGCACGAATGCGGATATCATGGTATACTACTAAAATCTTACCTGAATTTTACAGCGTACCTGACAGCGAGGTTTACTTTGGATACATTATAAATGTTTAACAAAATAAAAACAATTCAGTTCAGGTATTTATTGACAAACGGATAATGATATGTTACGATATATCGTAATAGAGGCTCAGGAGATGAGAATATGATGCACCGACCGTTTTTTCACTTCGAACGCCAGTCGCGGCTTTTTGAGAAAGGCGACCTCAAGTACGTCATCCTGAACCTGCTGAAAGAAAAACCGAGCCACGGTTATGAAATTATCCGAGCCATGGAGGAGCTTTTCCACGGCTTTTACACCCCCAGCGCCGGCAGCGTTTACCCCACCCTACAGATGCTGGAGGACATGAGCTATGTCACCGCATCCGAGCGGGACGGCAAAAAAGTTTATACCATCACGGAAGAGGGCAAGAAGTTCCTCACGGAGCAGCAGGAAGTGGTGGATAAAATAGAATGCCAGATGAAAGACTGGTGGGGGCCGCGCAACATCGGGGACTTCCACGATACCATACAGGAGCTGCACCGGCTGGGGCACCTGGTCAGCCGCAAGGCGCACGTTTTAGCCCCGGAGAAATGGGCCGATATCAAGGAAACGATTACCCGCACCTGCCGCGAGGTTGAAGACATCCTGGGGAAAAGCTAGGCAGCCGCCAAAATAACCGGAGCCAGCGAAGGGATTCGAACCCCCGACCCGCGCTTTACGAAAGCGCCGCTCTACCACTGAGCTACGCTGGCTTGCTCAATAACCGCCACTACCGCCCCACCGTTTCATTTTAGCATAGCATTATGCATCTTGCCTTGACAAGCGATTTGTACTATTTATGAGCCCTATCCAGCTATTCTATAATCATACGGATTTATCTGTATTATTTGTATATTTTGTCCAATATTGTCAGTTAGGACTTTTTTTATAGCTTTATTTATTATGCCACTTGACACTTTTCTTGACATTTGGATTATTCAGTAGTATTATTATATTTACTCATTTGGCAAGGTCATGTTCTATTTAACGTGACAAAACAAAGAAAGTGCCTGCTATGGTGAAGAAACACGGAACACTTACGATACTGATTATCGAAGACGACCCAGACATCCAGAACTTCACCGCGCGCGTCCTGGAACTCGAAGGCTACCACGTTATCAAGGCCAGCGACGGACGGGCAGGGCTGCAAATCGTAAGAGATAACCCCATTTCCCTGGTGCTGCTGGACCTGCGCCTGCCGGAACTCGACGGCTGGGCAGTGCTGCGGGAGATGAAACAGGACGCGGAACTGGCACGCATCCCCGTGTTAGTGCTTACGGCCATCGCAGAGCCGACGCAGCGCCGCCGCACCATGAATATGGGCGCCGCCCAATACCTGGTAAAACCGCTCAGCGTCAACAGCCTGAGCAAGATAATCGCGGGGATATTGAACCAGAAAAGCACCGCCGCCCATCCCCCCAGCTATGATAAAGTAGTGAACACCAAGCTCTAGCCGCCACCCCGGGAGACGAACTCCCTGACCCGCCGCTCAAAATCGCTCCGCCGCAGCAAAACGCGGCGCTCACATTTGAGACACTTGATCCCGATATCCGCCCCCACCCGCACCACCCGCCAATCGTAGCCGCCGCAGGGATGGACTTTTCTGAGCTTAACAACATCGCCGGTATGTATTTCCAGCACCATAAAGGCTAAGCACCCAGGTATTCGTTAATCTTGTCCCGCAGCGCCCCGGCTTCACGTTTGGCGGCCGCGGCGAAGTCCCGCCCGCTGGAGGCATATAAAACCTGCCGCGACACGTTGATGACGGTCTTTTCCCGCCCGGCGTCCACGCCACAGGCCACCACCTGCCCGAGCTCCCCACCCTGCGCGCCCACGCCGGGTATCAGCAGCGGCATTTCCGGGTAACGGTCCCTGATGAGCTTCAATTCTTCCGGATAGGTGGCGCCCACCACCAGCCCCAGGTTGCCGTTTTTATTCCACTCCTGCACTTTTTCAGCGACGATTTCAAAAAGCATCTGGTGGCCGCGGGCCGTTTTGACCGGCAGCGACTGCAAGTCCTCCGCGCTTTTATTGGAGGTGCGGCAGAGAACAAAGACGCCGCGGTCGCGGAAGCGCAGGAAAGGCTCCAGGGAATCGTAGCCGAGGTAGGGGCTGACGGTAGCGGCGTCGAAGTTAAAACGCTCGAAAAGGCTGCGGGCATAGGCCCGGGCGGTGTTGCCGATATCGCCGCGCTTGGCGTCGATAATAACCGGGATTTCCGCGGGGATGTACTCCCGCGTGCGGTAAAGCGCTTCCAGTCCCTTGTTGCCCTCCGCTTCATAGAAGGCTATATTGGGCTTGTAGGCGCAAACAAGGTCGGCGGTGGCGTCGATAATGGCTTTATTGAACTCAAATAACCCTATTTTCTCCGGCATCAGGGCCGGGTCAGGGTCCAGCCCCACGCAGAGCAGGCTCCTGTTTTTTTTGCCGGCCAGCGCCAGCTTCTCCAAGAAATTCATGATTCCTTCCCCTCCCCGCCTACCGTCCCGCCGCCGCTAAAAGGGTACAGTTGCCCCAGGCAAAGCAAGCGCGTCCGGTTTAAATTTCCGTTTTCAGGCCGGGGGCGTCCATCTGGGCGGTGCGGGCTTCCGGGGGCAGCATGTTAGCCAGGATTTTTTCCAAGGCCATGGTGTGGCTGCAAAGGCCCCATTTAGAGAAAAAACTACAGGTGCAGTGCCATTTTTCGTTTTTGAAGATGACATCATAATCACTGTTTTCACCGCGGAATTTCACGGTCAATTCTTTGAAGGTAACCCGGTCTGTTTCCTGAGCGTACCGCTTGGCTTTTTCTATCTTCCCTATCAGACTAGATTGCATGGACGTTACCTCCTTTAACATTAAGAGCACTGACCTAATGAGACCAGTGCTCTACTTTTTCCACATGTTTTGACCGTATTATGTCATGCAAGTTTTGCTTCATTATCAGTCCTTCATAAGCCATTAAATTTTACTCCCTTTTGGCGGATAAGTCCAGCGGTTTTTCCTCCGGTACAGGGCAGGAATTCTGGCAAAACGAGCATATCTTAAAGCAATTATTTATATGCCCACCCCACGGCACTCCCGCGCGATAGTCCGACCAGTCCCGATTCCCCGGGCATACGGGGGTGACCGGTACTTTGGAGACCGGATTGGCTAACCGGCGACCTTCAATTCCGTATTTACCAGCCGTCCCTGAGCAGTCTCCGTTACAGACACCCTTGCCGCCAGGTAAAATTTCTTCTATGCTTAAGGTATAATTCCCCCTTTGACAGTTGAGGAAACTGCTCTTATAATTTGAGTTGAGATATCATGAAGAAAAGCCGTATAGGGGTGCTGACGGGCGGAGGCGATTGCGCCGGGCTTAATCCCGCCCTGAAATGGGTGGTAAAAACCGCCATGGACGAACGCCTGGAATGGGAAAGGGGCGTGCGCTACGAGGTGCTGGGCATCAGGGACGGGTGGAAAAGCCTGGCAAACTTCGACAGCGATACCCTGGAGTCCGG
This sequence comes from Dehalococcoidales bacterium, assembly GCA_041652735.1. NCBI lineage: Bacteria > Bacillati > Chloroflexota > Dehalococcoidia > Dehalococcoidales > Dehalococcoidales bacterium. Next base: position 23,005 of record JBAZGT010000027.1, read on the forward strand.
CGGCAACATCATGCCGCTTAACCCGGACATAGTCAGGACATGGGACCGCTACGGCGGCACCATGCTGGGCACCTCCCGCTTTTCCCCCTATGACCCCAAACACGAGCGTTCCAAGCAGGTCATCGAGAATATAGAGCGGCTGGGGCTGGAGGCCGTTATCGCCATCGGCGGGGACGGGACTTTAGCCATCGCCAGCCGTTTAGCCAAGGAAGGCGTCAACATCATCGGCATACCCAAGACCATAGACCGGGACCTGCCGGAAACGGACTATACCCTGGGTTTCGAGACCGCGCTTAACGTCATCGTGGAAGAGGTGGACCGCCTGCGTACCACCGCCGGCTCCCACAAGCGCATCTTCGTGGTGGAAACGATGGGCAGGACGGCCGGCTGGCTGGCGCTGGAAGGCGGCGAAGCCTGCGGCGCTTACATTATCCTGATTCCGGAATACGATTTTTCCCTGGAAAAAGTAAACGACCTGGTGATGGACGGGAAAAGGTCCGGCTCGCGGTATGAAATCATCCTGGCGGCCGAGGGGGCCAAGACCATCGGCGGCACGGAGGTAGTGACCAAGGAAGGCATGGACAGCTTCGGGCACAAAGCGCTGGGGGGCATCGGCGAGGTACTGGCCCAGGGGATTCAATCCGGCACGGGGCTGGAGACCCGCAGCGTGGTACTGAGCCATCTACAGCGCGGCGGCGCCCCCTGCGCCTACGACCGCCGCATGGGACGCTACTTCGGCATCGCGGCGGTGGACTTAATCGTCTGCCAGCACTACAACCAGATGGTCTGCCTGAAAAACGGCGATATTTCCTCCGTCCCGCTGGACAACATCTACGGCAAGCTCAACCTGGTGGACCCCACCATACAATACGACGCCGACCGGTACAACGGACGGCGCACTATTCTGAACAATGGAGGCAACAATGCATGCCCAACCGATAAACAGTAAAAACATCGACGCTGCAGTGGAGCAGGCCGTCTTTTCCCCGGATGCCGCCACCAGGACGGAAAGCTACCGCCTGATTAAAGAAGCGGCCCTCAAAGCCGGCGCTTATCCCGCCAGCATACAGTCGCTCTACGACGCCGCCGGGCAGGGTAAATATAAAGGCATTACCGTGCCCGCCATCAATATCCGCATGCTGACCTATGACACGGCCCAAGCGGTCTTCCGGGCGGCACTGAAAAACAAGGCGGGCGCTTTCACTTTCGAGATAGCGCGCTCCGAGATAGGCTACACCAAGCAGAGCCCGGCGGAATACGCCGCCTGCGTCCTGGCGGCCGCGGTGAAGACCGGCTTCAAAGGCCCCGTCTTCATCCAGGGCGACCATTACCAGGTACGGCGGGCCATGTACCGGGAAAACCCGGAAGGCGAGCTGAACGATATTAAGAAGCTCATCAAGGACTCCATAGACGCCGGGTTCTACAACATAGATATAGACGCTTCAACGCTGGTGGACATTTCCAAGGACGACCTGATGGAGCAGCAGGAGAAAAACTCCCGGGTGACGGCGGAAATGACCAAATACATCCGCAGCATCGAGCCCAGGGGCGTTACTGTGTCCGTGGGCGGGGAAATAGGGGAAATAGGCAAGGGCAACAGCACGGTGGAAGACCTGCGGGCTTTCATGGACGGCTACCTCAAGCAGCTGCCCAAAGGCGCCAAAGGGATATCCAAAATCAGCGTGCAGACCGGCACCACCCACGGCGGCGTGGCCCTGCCGGACGGCAGCATCGCCAAGGTCAAGATAGCCTTCGAGACCCTTAAAGCCATCTCCGAGGCAGCGCGGGAGGAATACGGGATGGGCGGGGCGGTACAGCACGGCGCCTCCACCCTGCCGGACGAGGCCTTCGACATGTTTCCGAAGGTGGAGACAGTGGAAGTACACTTGGCCACGGGCTTCCAGAACATCGTTTACGATAGCCCGAGCTTCCCCAAAGATATGACGGAACAGATACACCGCTACCTGGAAACCCACTGCGCCAGCGAACGCAAAGAGGGCGATACCCAGGAGCAGTTCTACTACAATACCCGCAAGAAAGCCTTCGGGGATTTCAAGGAACAGCTCTGGCACATGCCGGCGGCCAGCCTCAAAGCCATCATGGCAGAGCTGGAAGAACGCTTCGCGCTGATGTTCCACAAGCTAAACGCCGTCAATACGGAGGAGCTGGTGGGCAAATACATCAGCCCCCTGCCCGCCGCCAAATAACCCGCACCATAACCACAGGCAATAAAAAAGGCTGGACGCTCCCGGTGGGAAACCATCCAGCCTTATTTATATCTAAAATCCGTTGGTCTTAATCGACTTTATTTCTTGCCGATTCTGAACATTTTCGTGCCGCAGGTCGGGCATACACCCTGGGTAGCCGGCTTGCCGTTTTTCATGGTGATGGATTTAGCATTGCTCATCTCTTTTTTGGCTCGGCACTTCACACAATATGCTTGCATGATTCCTCCTTCCTTGAAGCTATTTGCTATAAACAATAAACCATTGGCAGTCTCATGTCAAGTGCGGCCCACGCTCAAATAATATTTATTTAGGCACAAAATACGTTTATTTGTAGCTAATTACGTTCAAAACCCGGCTATTGACAGCTTCAAAGCGTCATGCTAAGATTTGCCGCCAACATTATGTCATGTCCAATCGGTTTTCCCCTAGCGGCCAGCTACCGCCGGTAAAACGTTTATGCTATACTTATTATGGTAAATCAGTAAGGCGTACGAAAAGACAGCATGAAAAAAACGGTATTCGTCGACGGGCAGCACGGCACCACCGGCCTGAAAATACGCGAGCGCCTGCACGGGCGCAGCGATATCGAGGTAATCGAGATACCGGAAGATAAACGCAAGGATGCGGCGGCCAAACAAAAGCTGATAAACGAGGCGGACATAGTTTTCCTGTGTCTGCCGGACGACGCCGCCCGCGAGTCCGCCGGACTGGTGAAAAACAGCGCCGTGTGCGTCATCGACGGCTCTACCGCCCACCGCGTCACGGAGGGCTGGGCGTACGGGCTGCCGGAGCTCAAGAAAGACCAGCGGGCGCGGATAAAAAAGTCCAAACGAATCGCCGTACCGGGCTGCCACGCCACCGGCTTCGTACTGATGCTTTACCCGCTGGTGGCCAAGGGCATCGTGGCGGCGGACTACCCCGTGTCCTGCCACGCGGTGGCGGGATACAGCGGCGGAGGCAAGGCCATGATTACCGACTACGATAACGCGAACGCGCCGGACTACATTAAAAACCCACGCCCCTACGCGCTGGCTTTGAACCATAAACATATCCCGGAAATGACCAAATACGCCGGGCTGGCGCGGCCGCCCGTTTTCGCGCCGACGGTGGTCAACGTATATAACGGGGAAATCATCTCCATACCGCTGGTACCGGAGCGGCTGGCAAAGCGTATGACCGCCGGGGAAATCAGGGAAACGCTGGCGGAGCACTATGCCGGGGAGAAGTTCGTTAAGGTGATGCCCTACCCGGCGGACGAATACCTGAAAAACGGTTTCCTGACCTTTACGGATAACAACGGCACCAACAACCTGGAGATATTCGTCTTCGGGGGGGAGGACAGGGTACTGCTTTCCGCCCGCTATGACAACCTGGGCAAAGGGGCTTCCGGGGCGGCGGTACAGAATATGAACCTGGTTTTAGGAGTGGCGGAGGATACGGGATTGGTGTGATGGGGATTAAGAAACAAGAAACAAGATATGCCGATTACATGCGGCATCCCGTATGAGGAAAGGAATCGGGACAATAACCAAACTGGATTTATTGGTGTTTGTATCCTGGTTATTGGGAATTTAGGCTATGAGTAAATACACGCACTTAGAGTTGAACCGCGATATACCGGCCCCATCCGGCTACTACACCATGGAAAAAGAGGTGCGGCTGCCGTATCAAGGGCGGGAAATCCTCTATGTCCTGAGCAACGCCGTAATAGAGTCGTCCTGCTGCGGGACGGGCGACTTCTGCTCCGCTTTAGTGCCCGGCTACGTTACCGGGTGGCGGGTGGGGAAAAATAAAGACGGTTTTCCCGTTTCCGAGGTGGAACCCATCAGCGACGAGCCCACCCGCGACACCATCCGCCAGATTATCAAAGAAAGCGAACATATAACCAGGACGGACTTCTGGTAGAATAAATCCTAAGCACTAAGCTCTAAATCCTAAACCCCCTCCCCGCCGTTTAGAGTTTAGATATTGGGATTTAGAATTTCTTTTTCAACCTTCTTCCGGTAGGCCGCCGCCAGCTTGAGCGTTATTTCCCCCGGTTTACCATCTCCGATAACGATGTCCCGGCCGCTTTCATCCCTGACCGAGACCACCGGCATGACCTCAATGAGGGCGTTGGTCATAAAGGCTTCCCGGCACTTGCGGAACACGCCGATGCCTACGGTGCCTTCGGTGACTTTAAGGCCCAGGCCGTCCGCCAAATCCATCACCACCTCCCGGGTGACCCCCGGTATGATGCCGCTGCCGACCGAAGGCGTGACCAGCCCCCCCTCCCGGACAAAAAAGATATTGCTGCCGCCGCCCTCGGCGATATACCCCTCATCATTCAGCAGCACCGTTTCGTCCAGGCCCTGGGCGGCGGTCTCCATCCGGGCGATAACGTTCAAGAGGTAGTTAATCGACTTCATGCTGCTGACCACCGACTGGCCGAGTCGTCTCAAAGAGGCGATACCCACTTTAAAGCCCTGGGCGTACTTTTCCGGGGTGAAGGGGGTGTAGGGCAAAGCGGTAACGATAACGTTGGGCGGCCCGGAGGCGTCCACCCAGGGCAAAGCCGGACTTTCCCCGTTAGTTACGGTCAGGCGCACGCGGGCTTCCTGAAGCTTATTGGCTTGCAGCGTGTCCAGGCAGGCTTTTTCCAGGTCAAGGCCGGCCAGCTTCTGCCGCAGCCCGATGACCTCCGCGGCGGCGTAGAGCCGCTCCAGGTGGCGTTCGAGGAGGAAGAGCCGTCCGCGATAAGCACGCGCCGTCTGGAAAAGCCCGTAGCCGTAAAGCAGACCGTGGTCGGCGACGGATATTTTGGCCCCGGCGGCCGGTACGAGTTTACCGTTAAGATAGACTATTTCAGCCATGAGATGCCTCCATACCCTGATAAAATCAAATCTTTACCTAAAGTTTTTTTATTTTACTGCTTTATAGCTATATTCAGAAAATTACGTAATATTTCATGTCCATCCGGCGTCATGATGGACTCCGGGTGGAACTGAACGCCCTCCACCGCGTGGCGGCGGTCACGCACGGCCATGATTACACCGTCATCCGTCCGGGCGGAGATTTCCAGCGCGGCGGGCACGGATTCCGCGTCTATCACCAGGGAGTGATAGCGCCCCACGGTGATGGGGGAGGGGAGGCCGTGAAAGATGGTGGCGCCGTCGTGGCGGACGATGGACTCTTTACCGTGCATCGGCAAAGAAGCACGCTTGATGAGACCGCCGTAAACATAGCCGATGCACTGATGGCCGAGGCAAACGCCCAGTATGGGAATCTTGCCGCGGAAACGGCGGACTACGTCGTTAGAGATACCGGCTTCCAGCGGGGTGCAAGGCCCCGGCGAAATGATGATGTGGCTGGGCGACAGAGCCTCTACCTGTTCCAAAGTCAGAGCGTCATTGCGGTAAGCGGCCGGCTCTTGCCCCAGCTCCCCCAGGTACTGCACCAGGTTGTAAGTAAAAGAGTCGTAGTTATCTATCACCAGTATCACGATATTATCTCCACCGCGCCGCCCGGCGAGAGGTTCAGCGCCTGTATCATCGCTTTCCCCTTGTCCAGCGTCTCGATATACTCCGCTTCCGGCTGCGAATCGTAAACGATAGCGCCGCCAACCTGGAACCAGGCCTGGTTATTTTTCACGACGATGGTGCGGATGACGATATTCAAGTCCATGTCCCCGTTAAAGCCGATATAGCCCAGCGACCCGGTATAAACGCCGCGGCGGGTAGGCTCCAACTCGTCGATGATTTCCATAGAGCGCACCTTGGGGGCGCCGGTTATCGAGCCGCCGGGGAAGGTGGCCTTGAGTAAATCCACGATGCCCGTCCCCTCCCGCAGCCGCCCCACCACGGTGGAGGTGAGGTGGAAAACGGTGGGGAAGGTCTCCAGCACGGCCAGCTCCGTGACCTTGACCGTACCGTAGCGGCAGACCCGGCCGATGTCATTGCGCTCCAGGTCCACAATCATGATATTTTCCGCGCGGTCTTTTTTGCTGGCCAGCAGGCTATCCGCCAGCGCTTTATCTTCCTCCGGCGTCCGGCCACGGGGCTTGGTGCCTTTAATGGGGCGCGTTTCCACCCGGTCCCCCCGCAGCTTGAGAAAGCGCTCCGGGGAAGCGCCGACGATGCCGACGCCTTCAAAGTTGAAATAGCCGGCGAAGGGCGCCGGGTTAATACGGCGGAGTCGGCGGTAAAGCTCGTAAGGTTCGATATTCGTCGCAACTTCAAAGCGCTGCGAGAGGTTGACCTGAAAGATATCCCCGGCGCAGATGTACTCGCGGGCTTTGGCTACGGCCGCCAGGTAGGCCTCATGGGAGAAGTTGGCCTTGAGCACCAGCTTGCCGCCGGAGGCGGCTTCCCGTAACGGGGCGGGGGGCGGGGCTAAAGCGACCAGATTCCTTAACTCGTCCAGCCGGGCTTGCGCTCTCTTTTGCCTTTTGGCCGCATCCAGCTCCGGGAAACCGGTGGAAATCAAATAGGTCCTGTTTTCCAAATGGTCGAAGGCGATGACGGCATCGTAGAACCCCAGATAACATTCCGGGAGATTAAGGTCATCCACGGCGGCGGAGGGGAGCTTTTCAATAAAGTGGCACAAATCGTAGCTGAAATAGCCTACCGCGCCGCCGGTAAAGGGGATAGCCGCGGCGCTTTTTCCCAGGCGATAGCACGCCAGCAACCCGCCGAGCACGTCAAAGGGATTGCCCTTTATCTTTTCTTCCGCCCCGCCCCGGACAAGGGTGATATCATCGCCCCGGCTGCGCATTACCAGAAAGGGGTCGGCGCCCATGAAGGAATAGCGGCCCAGCCCGGACGGGTCCATGCCGCTGTCCAGCCAGAAGCTGTGGTGGCGGGGGGCTAAAGCTTCAAAGCACCAGGCGGCGTCCGGCGCCATGAATATCTCTGCAACAAGGGGAAAATCCTGCGTCATGCGCTACCCGCTTTTTCAGCGCCCGAGCAAAGTTTTAATGGCCTTGCCCAGCCGCTCGATGCCCGTATTAATCATGGCCTCATCCATGCAGGAGAAGTTCAACCGCATGGTATCGGTCTCCCGGCGGTTAATATAAAAGGGGTCGCCGGGGACAAAAATCACCTTATCCTTGACGGCGATGTCCAGCAGCTTACGGGTGGAGGCGTTTTCCGGCAGCGTCGCCCAGAGGAACATGCCCCCCTGCGGACAGGTATGGCTTACCTCCGGCGGGAAATACGTCCCGATACTTTGCAGCATGGCCTGAAGCTGCCGGCCGTAGTGCTCCCGGATAATACCGATATGCTTTTCAATATCATTGTCCTGGAGGTACTGGTAGACCAAGCACTGCACGAAATAGCTGGTATGCAGGTCAGCCGCCTGCTTGGCGATGATGAGCTTTTCCATGATGTTATCCGGGGCGACAATCCAGCCCAGGCGGAAACCCGGGGCGATTATCTTGGAAAACGAACCCAGCAGGATGGTGTTTTGCGGCAGGAGCAGCTTGAAAGACGGCAGATCCTGCCCCTCATAACGGAGGTCGCCGTAGGGGTCGTCCTCAATTATCAAGGTGCTGGTGCCGTCAACCAGCTCCGCCACCACGCGGCGGTTCGAGCCCGAATACGAGATACCAGAGGGGTTCTGGAAGTTGGGGACGGTGTACATCAGCTTGGGCTTGACCGCTCCCATCACCCGTTTCAACTCCTTAACGTCCATGCCGTCCTCGGTAAGGGGGACGGGGTCGAATTTAGGTTTATACAGGGAAAATGCCTGGATGCCTCCCAGATAGCCAGGCTCCTCGATAACCAGGTCGTCGCCTTCATTGAGCAGGCTTTTGCCCAGGATGTCCAGCCCTTGCTGGGAGCCGGTGGTAATCATGATTTGCTCCACCGGTATTTCCAGGCCTTTTTTATCCCGGTAGCGTTTGGCGATGATTTCCCGCAGTCCCTGATAGCCTTCCGAGTCCGCATACTGCAGGACATCATTGCCGAAGACATCGAAAACCTTAGCGGCGGCCTCCTTCAGCGCGGCGACGGGGAAAAGGTCGCGGTTGGGCAGGCCGCCGGCGAAGGATATATAGGAATGGTCAAGGGCTACTTTAAGTATTTCCCGGATGAATGACCGCGGCACATCGGCAATACGGTCGGAGAAGATGTTGCTCATAAAACCTCTTTGCGATACAGTCGATTTAGTCTTTAGCGAACCAATACGCGCTCAAGCAGCAATATACCGTGCAAAAATAATCTAACATACCGACCCGATAAAGTCCATTTGATTTACCGTTGAAAAAAGCCCGGTGCGGATGACTCCGTTTGCATTTAATGGTGGCGCGAGCCTCACCATTCCTACCTCACCGTTTTACCTCACCCCTTGCCCCCTTGTATGTTTGAAAGATGGTAATATAAGCTTTAAAGGCACGGCAGACCGATTCCCCCTTGGTTTAATAAAACCGTTGGAGAGCGAGGGTCGCCGTGCCTGGACTTCCATTAGCCC
>JBAZGT010000028.1 GCA_041652735.1 Dehalococcoidales bacterium
TCCACCCAGCGGGTTATCAGGGGGAGGTGGGGGAAAGCGGCCGGACAGATAGCCACGGTAGGCGTGTTGAAGACATGCCGCTCGTAGTCCTTGCCCATACCGATTTCCAGCTCGGCGCCCAGGAAGCCCAGGTTTTCCGGGTCCAGCCCCACGAAGCAGAGTATTTCCGCCTCCGGGTGGTAGTGGGCCTCACCGCCGCGGTGCCACTTGCCGCACCGGCTGTAAAGTCCCCAGGTGAAATTGACGCTCAGTCCTTCCAGGTCGTCCCCGTAAAGCCAGACCACCTCGTCGCCGTTGCCGGGGCCCACGCCCATCTCCGCCGCCCGGATGGAGCCGTACTGGGAGGCCGCCGGCCGGCCGGGGCCGCCCTGACCGCCCGGCATACCGCCGGCGGTGAAGCCCATGCTCTTGAAGTTGGTCCACATCTTCTTGACCAGGTGGGCGTACTTATCGGCCTTCTTCACCGCTTTGGCCGTGACCGGGGCGGCGGTGGCTTTATAGGCGGCGGCCAGGCCGATGGTGTAGTGGGCAATAGCCCGGTGCAGGTGCCTGACCGTGACCGGGCCGTGGGGCGTGCCCTTGGGCACGATAACGCAGGAAGGCTCGTTGATGACCAGCAGCTCCCGCTCCTCGCCCATTTCCACGGTGATTTCCGCGCTCAGGTCCATGATATCCTTGGGATTGGTGCTCTCGAAGACCAGGATTTCATCATAGGGGTGGACGATAGACCCCTCCAGGGGATGGAAGGCGCAGGGCTTCTTCACAAAGCCGAAGGAGAAGTGGGCGTCAAAACCTTCCAAATCCTTGGCTTCCATCCAGATGCGGGGCTCGGCGTAGAGCCCTTTGGGCGCGTCCTTGACTAACATGGGTTTTACCAGATTCGTGTATTCTTTTGCAGCCATAGCAACAGGCTCCTTTCAATATGGGAATATTAGTAACATAAATGAACTATCGCACCCAGCATAGCAGACGGCGAAAAGATGGTCAAGCGGAAAAAGCGTATGACAGACACATCCGGGGGAGGACGGGAAAATTTCCCCTAATACCGGCGGCGCTTCCAGCGCCCGCCCTTATAGTACGCGGTGTAGATAACCGCCCTTATCACGATGCCGATGACCACCGCCCAGCGTATCCCGTACACCCCCAGCTCCGTATGGCGGGAGAGGACATAGGCCAGCGTCAGCTGCACGAAGACCATCGTCAGGAGGTTGGTGAGCATCTGCACCATCGTGTCACCCACCCCGTTAAGCACCAGGCTCAAAGAGACCACCAGGCCCCACACCAGATAGCTCACGATATTGATGCGCAGGAAAGTGGCCCCCATATTTATCACTTCAGTGTCCCGGGTGAAGATGCCCAGTATGGGTGTAACCCAAAACCATATCACCAAAATACAGAGCAGGGAAACGACCGTGGCCATAATCACGGCCAGCCAGCCGGTCCTTTCCGCCCGGTCCGTACGGCCGGCGCCCATGTTTTGCGCCGCCAGTATGCCGGCCGCGTTGCCCAGGCCGCCGGAAAGGTTCTGTAAAAACTGGTCCACCCTTTGAGAAACCGATTGCGCCGCCACCGCCAGCGTGCCGAAGGGGGTGATGAACCAGACCAGGATAAGCTCGGCGACATTTCTCTGCATGAAGGAAATAGAGGCCGGTATGCCTATCTTGATGGTGCGCCAGATAAGCTGCCAGTCAAACCGGAAATCCTTGAAGGTTACCTTGATACGCGTCCGCCCGGTAAAAATGATGTACAGGGCGAAGAACCCCCCGATGCCCTGGGTGATGACGTTGCTCAGTGATGCCCCGCTGACCTCCAGCCGGGGGAGGAAGCCCCAGCCGAAAACGAGCGCGGGACAAAGCACCATCTGCAAAATACGGTAGCCGGCACTGATGATAAGGGGCTGCACCGCGTCCCCAGAGGCCTGCATAATGCTTTGCGCCGCCTGGAGCAGGGTCATGGTAATCATGCCGATGAGCTGGATTTTCAGGTAAGTAGCGCCTTCACTGACCACGCTTTCATCAACGCCGAGGGTTCTTAAAAACGGCGCGGAAAAGAAAGCGCCGACCAGCGCGATAATCACGGAAAAGCCCATGGCGATGACGAAAGCCTGCTGCGCCACGCGGTTGGCGCCCTGCTCGTCCCTGGCACCGATGTTCCAGGCGACCAGCGTGACGGTGCCGATGAAAAGCCCGGAAATCAGGGATATTACCACCATGACCACCAGGCCGGAAATGCCGACCCCGGCGATAGCGGAGGCGCCCAGCCTGCCGACCCATATCATGTCAACAGTCGGCCCCAGGGCAGTAAGGGTGTTGTTAATCAGCATCGGCCAGGAAAGCGCCCACAGGTTGCGGACAATACTCCCCTGGGTCAAGTCCCGGGTGAACGGGGCGTTTTTAGCCGGAAGGTCTGAATCCGTTTTCATAAAAAGCTATTCATACCATTAACAAGCCCCCCGGGCATATCACCCAGGGGGCTCATATTTATTTTAACAAGGATGGGGATGAAAAAGCTCCCCGCCCGGTTATCTCACGCCGCCCGCAATAGCGACGGCTTCCACCGGCGCTTGAAAAGGGACACAATATATCTTATCACTTGCAGTGAGAAAATGCTCGCCGGGAAGGCGGACGGCTAGTTATCCGCGGCGCCGGCGGAGTCAAACTGGCTGTAGTAAAGGGAGGCATAAAAGCCGTTGGCGGCCAGCAGCTCTTCGTGGTTGCCCTGCTCCACGATGTCCCCGTCCTTCATCACCAGGATGATATCCGCGTTGTGGATGGTGGAGAGGCGGTGGGCAATAACGAAGGCGGTGCGGTCCCGCGTCAGCTCCTCCATGGCTTTTTGTATCAGCACTTCCGTCCTGGTATCCACGGAGCTGGTAGCCTCGTCCAGAATCAGAATCTTGGGGTCGGCCAGGAAGGCGCGGGCGATGGTAATAAGCTGCTTTTGCCCCTGGGAGATGTTGCTGGACTCCTCGTTAATTTCCATGTCATAGCCGTGGGGCAGGGTGTGCACGAAGGCATCGACATAAGCCATTTTTGCCGCCGCAATAACCTGCTCATCGGTAGCATCGGGATTGCCGTAGCGGATATTTTCTTTAATGGAGCCGTTAAAAAGCCAGGTATCCTGCAAGACCATGCCGAACATGGAACGCAGGTCTTCCCGCTTCATCTTCCTGATGTCCACGCCATCGACGGAAATGCCGCCGCTGTTAACATCATAAAAACGCATGAGCAGTTTGACCAGCGTGGTCTTGCCGGCGCCGGTGGGGCCGACGATAGCGACCTCCTGCCCGGGGTGGATATCCGCGGAGAAGTCCTTAATGACTATATTTTCCGGGTCATAGCCGAAATGCACTTTATCAAACGTTACGCGGCCGGCGACATCCTTAATCCGCACGGCATCGGCGGGGTCAGGGATTTCCTCATCTTCATCGAGGAACTCGAAGACGCGCTCGGCGGCGGCGGCGGTGGACTGCAACAGATTGGCGATGTTTGTCGTCTGAGTGATTTGCTGGGTGAAGTTGCGCATATACTGGATAAAAGCCAGGATATCACCCACCTGGACGGTTTTCCTGACGGCGAGATAGCCGCCGAGGATGCTGACGCCGATATAGCCCAGGTTGCCCACTAAAGTCATCACCGGCATCATGGCGGTGGACAGGAACTGTGATTTCCAGCCGGCGTCATACAGCTCTTCATTGATTTTATCGAACTGCTCGATGGAGCGCTTCTCGCCGTTAAAAGCCTTCATGACATTGTGGCCGGTAAACATTTCTTCAATATGCCCGTTGATATGCCCCAGGTAAGCCTGGTTCTTGCGGAAGTACCGCTGGGACCGCTTGATGATAAACTGCACCAAGACGAGCGAAAGGGGCAGGATGAACAGCGCGGTAAGGGTCATTTCCCAGCTTATCCAGATCATCATCGCCATAACGCCGACGATAGTGGTGACCGAGGTGACAATCTGCGAAAGGTTCTGGCTCAGGGTATTGCTGACGGTATCAACATCGTTGGTGACGCGGCTGAGCACCTCGCCGTGGGTCTTGGTATCGAAGTATTTGAGCGGCATGCGGTTGATTTTTTCCGCGATGTTTTTACGGAAAGCGTAGGTTATTTTCATGGCCACGCCGGACATTATCCAGCCCTGTACATAGGTAAAACCGGTGCCGACGATATAGAGAATGAGTAAAATAAGTACCGTATGGCCGATATAGGTGAAGTCAACAGCGGCGCCGGGAACATGCATTATCTTGTTCATGACGCCCTGGAAGAGCACGTTGGTGGCGTTGCCCATCATCTTGGGGCCGATAATGGCAAAGACCGTGCCGGCCATGGAAAAGAGCAGCGCTACGATGATGGCCACGCGGAAAGGCTTTAAGTACCGCATCAGGGTAGCCATGGTTTTCTTAAAGCTTTTTGGTTTTTCGCCGGGCATCATCGGCCCGTGGCGGCCAATCGGCCCACCGCGCCCCGGCCCGCCCGGAGGCGCCCCTCCCGGAGGAGGCCCACCGCCACCCATAGGCCCGAAACTCATCGGCACTTTCATGAGGAGAGCTCCTCCTTTGAAAGCTGGGACTGGGCAATTTCCCGGTAAACTTCACAGGTCTCCATGAGTTCACGGTGCTTGCCGATGCCCACAATTTCGCCGTGGTCCAGGACTATAATCTGGTCCGAACCCATGATAGTGCTGATTCTCTGGGTAACGATCAGGACAGTGGCGTGGTCAGTCTCTTTGCGCAGGGCCTTTCTGAGCGCGGCATCAGTGGTATAGTCCAGGGCGGAAAAACTATCATCGAAAATAAATATCTCCGGCCGTTTGGCCAGCGCGCGGGCAATGGAAAGCCTTTGTTTCTGGCCGCCGGACAGGTTGGCGCCTCCCTGCGATACAACCGTGGCAAAGCCGCCTTCACTTTCCTTGACGAAATCCATCGCCTGGGCCGTACCGGCGAATTTTTCCAGGTCAGCATCCGTGGCGGCCTCATTGGCGTACCTGATATTGCTGCCGATGGTGCCGGAAAAGAGGAGCGTTTTCTGGGCGACGTAGCCTATTTTGTCCCGCAGGTCATGCTGGGTTACCTCGCGGACATCAATGCCGTCCACCAGGATGCTGCCGCCGGTGACATCATAAAAGCGGGGGATAAGGTTAACCAGAGTGGATTTACCGCAGCCGGTGCTGCCGATTATCGCCGCGGTATGTCCGGGTTTAACCGTGAAACTGATATCTTTAAGCAAATCGTCTTCAGCGCCGGGATAGCGGAAAACGACGTTTTTAAATTCGATTTGTCCCTTGAGGCTGCCGTCGTATTGGTGGGGCCGGGGCGGGTCATTGATAACGGGTTCCGTTTCCAGGACCTCATTGATTCTCTGGACGGAAACGAGGGCACGCGGCAGCATGACGAACACCATGGAGACCATGAAGAAGGCCATGATTATCTGCATGGTGTACTGCATGAAAGCCATCATGTCCCCCACCTGTATATTGCCGGCATCAACCTGGTGGGCGCCGATCCAGATGATGGCAATCATGACGACATTCATGATGAGCATCATCAAAGGCATCAGCAGTACCGTTACCCGGCTGATGAAAAGATTGATTTTAGTGAGGTCTTTATTGGCAACATCGAACTTTCCTTCCTCGCGTTTTTGAGTATTAAAAGCCCGGATTACCATCAAGCCGGATAGTATTTCCCGCGTTACCAGGTTCAACTTGTCAACCAGCTTCTGGACTATTCTGAACCTGGGGACGACCACGATGAGCATGACGCCGATCATGCCGAGTATGGCCATGACGGCCGCGGCGATAATCCAGGTCATGGAAGCCTCACTGCCGATGACCCTGATGATGCCGCCGATACCGAGGATAGGAGCATAAAAGACCACCCTGAACAGCATTACCAGCAGCATTTGCACCTGGGTAATATCATTGGTAGAGCGGGTGATAAGAGAAGCCGTGGAGAATTTATCAAACTCCGTATTGGAGAAATCCTCGACCCTGGTGAATATCTGCTGACGCAGGTTGCGGGCCAGGGCGGAAGCAACGCGCGCCGAGAGAAAACCCACAGCCACCGAACAAGCGGCGCCGAGGAGTGTAATCAGCAACATGAGGCCGCCGACGCCCAGGATATATCTCGTTTGTATCGATGCCAGGCTCATACCCAGGACGTCATACTCCTGGACCAGATAGCCGGTGGAGGACTGGGTGATAATGCTGTCCGGCAGGGCAGTAATACGCTCATAAGCCGTAGTGCGCAGGGCCTCCAGGTCAGACGGGGGCATATCAGCTATAAACGTAAAGGGGTCGGTGCCCTCCGGAATATCAACGGCGGAACCGGTGAAGCCGGAAATACCCTGCTGCTCAATGGCAACGACGAGGAAAATAGGCTTACTGAAAATGTCATTAAGCTGTGAAATGATGGCATTATCGCCGGTGTTTAAAATATAAATAGGCTCATTGGCAAGGTCCGGGTATTTGGCCACATATTTTGTATAGTCGTCCGGAGAAAGGGTCTGTTTATCCAGCAGCAAATAGCTGCCGGCTACCTCCGCTTTATCGCTATCGCTCATGAACAGGGTTACCTTATCGTACTCGGAGGCGCGGATAGCCTGGGGAACGGCGTTCTGGATACCGCTGGACTGGATGCCGACGTTAACGATATCCGCCATGTAACCCGGCAGAGCGAGGTCAGTCATCGCCTGCACGAAAAGCAGGGCGAAGATAATAACGATGGACCAGATAAACGGTTTAAGGTGTTTTATCAGGTTTATCATTCAGGTTGTCCTTTGTTTCGTGGAAGGCATCCATCTTGGTGAACAATGTTATCAGCTGTTTTATCTCGTCGTCGTTAAGAGCATCGAATATCCGGGACATCGAAGCGAAGTGTTCCTTTTTGAAATGTTCTATCTGACTCTCCGCCATTGGCGTGAGCTTCAGCCTGACGATGCGCCTATCGTTGGTATCTCCTTCACGCGCCACCAGCCCCTTTTCCACCAGCGCATCCACGAACTGGGTAACCGCGCCGGGGGTGATGCTGGAACGTTCCGCCAGCTCCTTAACCGACATCCCCTCCGACTGGCGGCCGATAGTAAAAAGCAGCATCATATGAGGCGGGCTTAAAAAATGCTCGGGCGGCGGGCCGGGGTGACGCACGTGTCTCATGACGGACATCATCAGCTGCACGAGGTTTTGTAAGAGGTCTTCTCTGGTCTTATCCATGAATCAAACTTTAAAATCGGCGGTAAGCCGCAAAAATTCTCAAATAAGCCTTTAATGCTTTAGTTACTTAACAGTTTAGCACCTAAATCAAATATTGTCAAGAGGCATAGCCGGAAAGTACTACGGGAGGGTACCGACCAGCTTAAAGACCGGCCTCCGTCAACTTCTTTTCCAGCAGGGCACCGGCGGGTTCCACCAGGACGGAGCCATCCGGGAAAAGGATGGTGGGTACGCTTTTATATCCCCCGTTCACTTTTTCCACGTAAGCGCAGGCCTGGGCGTCCTGCTCTATATCATACCAGTCATAGGTAATGTTATGCCGGCTAAAGGCCTGTTTGACCCTGAGGCAGTCCGGGCACCAGCGCGTGCCGTAGACCTGGATTTGTGCCATGTGATGCAAATGCCTTCCTGAAAATTATCCCTATATTAATATTTTATCAGAAAACAGCGGGGGGAGAGAAGAGGGTTTTTTACCGGTATCTTCCCGGCGGCTGCGGCGGCAGTGAGGCAAAGTCATTAACTGGCCTGATGTCCAAATATTAAAATAATATTGACAAATGGACAAACGGGTCATACACTAAATATGTTAGGTATACGCTAACAATAATATTGGCCGCGGGAAAGCCTGGTGGAAGAGACATCCGGGCATAAACCAGGGCAAAAACGGCGTTTTCAGCGCCGGGGGACACTTTAGCCACAGGTTTTACCGCGGTCGCGGCAGGAATTAAAAGATGAAAAAGTTTTTAATTTTTCTGCTTGCCCTTGGCTTGTTTTACGCCTCAGGAACCGGCGCCGCGGTAAAGGCGGATGATGCCGCGGTGCTAAAAGTGGGCATGTATGAGAACGAACCCAAAATATTCACCGATGCCCAGGGCAACGTGTCCGGTTTCTGGGCGGATATTATAGAAGATATAGCTTCCAGGGAAGGCTGGCAAATCCAGTACGTGCCCGGCATCCTGCACCAGGACTATTATAAAGTAACGGCCACAGCGATTATTTTCCAGCCCGCGCGGCTTTACTTTGCTTTCCCCAAAGGGGCGGCGCTTAATTCTTACCTGATTGAGAAAATAGACAGCCGGGTGAAACAGCTCAAGGCGGACGGCGATTTCCTTTATTATACGGCGCTGCGGACGTGGTTCGGGTTGTATACGATGGGAAAACCGGTGATTCCGGAATGGCTGAAATGGCTGCTGATCAATACCGGCATCCTGGCAGTGTGCCTGGCGGGCGGCACCTGGTTTTTGAGATACCAGGTCAGGCGTAAAACCAGAGAACTGGCAGAGGATATAGAAAAGCGTAAGGAAACGGAAAAAGCGCTGCGCGAGTCCGAGGAGAAAATCCGGCGGATATTTGAGGCGGTACCCGAGGGGCTTTTGGTATCCGACGTTAAAGGTAATATCGTCCGCACCAATCAGGCGGTGGTCAGCATGTGCGGCTACAATGAGCGGGACGAAATTATCGGGAAGAACGCCCTCGACCTCATTACGGAAAAGGACCGGGAAAAAGCCCGCAAATATCTCGAAAGAGTCTTTAAAAAGGGAGTTATACGCAACATCGAATATACCTTCGTAAGGAAGGACGGCAGCGAGTTCCCCGCTGAAATGAGCGCCGCCGTGATCAAGGACGCCACGGATAATCCCATCGGATTGATAGCGGTAACCACGGAAGTTTCCGGCCGCATACAGGCCGGGGAAGAACATAATAAAATGATAGAGTACCAGGAGCTGGACCGGCTCAAGACCAATCTGCTATCCACGGTATCCCATGAGCTGCGTACGCCGCTGGCCAGCATTAAGGGCTACGCCAGCCTGATGCTGATGTACGATGCCAGGCTCAAGGAAGCGCAAAAAAGGGAGGCAATGGAGGCTATCGACCGCTCCGCCGACAGGCTTACCGAGCTTATCGACCACCTGCTGGATATGTCCCGGCTGGACGCCGGTTTACTCCGGATGGATATGCAGCCGCTGGAGCCGGGCAGCATTTTGGCTCTGGCGGTTTCGGAAGCCAGGCTGAGGTCGCCGGAATACCGGTTCATCAACAATCTGGGTGACGGACTGCCCGAGGTTATGGCGGACGGCCGGCGTTTACGCCAGGTGATAGATAACCTGCTGGATAACGCCGTCAAATATTCCCTGCCGGGCACGGAAATTGCCTTGAACACGCAGGCCAACCCGGACGAATTGCTGGTAAGCGTGGCCGACCAGGGCCGGGGGATACCAAAAAGCGAACTGGACAAGGTATTCCACCGCATGTACCGCATCGAGCAGAGGTTGGAAAAAGACCCCGGCGGACTGGGACTGGGGCTGACCTTGTGCAAGGCACTGGTGGAAGCGCACGGGGGCCGCATCTGGGTGGAAAGCCGGGTGGGGGAGGGGAGCACCTTTTTCTTTACCCTGCCGCTGAAAAATGGAACGAAACCGGCCGGGGCCGGTAAAGATAAAAAAAGAGGGGGAGCATAAAACTCCCCCTCCCGTTTTGTAATTGGACTGAAACCGCAGCTAGACGAGCGCGCCGCCTTCCGGGGATACGCCGTTCGGGTCCAGGGTTTTGACCAGCTTCTGCCACCACAGGTGGTAGTTGGACAGAGCCGGCCCGATATCTTCCTGAGAACCCAGCGTCGAGGCGAAGTATTTCTCTGTGAAAGCCCTTCTGGTCTGCTCCTGCTGCCATTGTTCCACGGCTTTCTTGGCTTCGGCGTTCTGGGGGTCGTATTTACAGAAGATTTCCGTCTTGCCCAAGTGCCCCTGCTCCACGCCCCAGCCGAAGAAAGCGCCGCCGTCATCCACGATATAGCCGTTCTTGATGAGCGGTTCCTTGGCTTTGCCGGCGCCGATAGCCCACTTGATAGTGAGGTCGCGCTGGCCCATGATGGGTATGGAGTTGAAAGCGCCGCCGGCGCGGAAGGTCTCCCGGATGGAGGCGGAAATCCGGATGCACTGGCACATTAGAATGCCTTCGACTTCCGGGTTTTCCACGGTTTTCAGGGACTTGCCGCCGTTCTGCTTAACGATGTATTCCAGCACGTGCTTCTTATAGGCGAAGTCTTCCGGCGAGCTGCCGGCGATAATGACGAAGAAGCCGGGCCCCTGTACCTCTTTGCTCATCTTGGCGAAGACTTCCTCTTCCTCTTCATTGCAGGTGGTGATGTTGCAGGACACCATAGCGGCGTTGAAGCCCATCAGCTCGTAGCAGATTTCTCCTTCACCGAGCTTGAGTTCCGCCTGCCACATTTTATCCACGGAGGGGAAGCTGTAATACCGCGCCATGGTGTTGGCGGGTATCTCGCCCAGGGTATACTTGGGCGAATGCCCGACTATCGGGAATTCAGAAGGACCCGGCCAGTGGTAAAGCTTGACCGCGGCTTTGGTGAACACGCCAGGCGTCACGCCCGGGGGCACGGCGCTGGTGAGGATGGCCCTCAGGGAGGGACCGGGGCCGTCGCCGCAGAACCATTCGTCCGCGGAGCCGAGCGAGCCCGACCGCACGATTTCGCCTTCCGGCGTCACCCATTCTATAGCCAGGTGGTTGCGGTCATCACCGCTGGTGGTCTGGTCCATATGGCCGTGGCCGCGCAGCATGGCCGAGCAGTTGGTGCCGGCGCCCTTGATGCAGAAGTTCAAGCCTCTTTTCATCAGCTCGGCCTGAAGTTCCGCCGAGATGACGTAAGGCTCCACTACGGCGTACATGTTTTTCTCGTTGATTTCCACGATGCGGTTCATGCGCCGGAGATCAAACAGCACGATGCCTTTGGGGAACATGCCGGACCAGCCGGTGCATATCGGGCGGAACATCACCTTGTGCTTGTTGCACAGCTTGACCAGCGCCTGAACTTCCGCGGTGTCCTTGGGCAGGATTACCGCGGCGAACTCGGTGCCGTAATAAGCCGGCATAATGGAGGGGTCGTCACAGATATTCTCCACGCCCACCACATCTTCAAATTCCTTATATACTTCTTTAGTAAAAGCCATAGTTCATTAGCCCCCTTTCTTAGATTGCCTTTTCCACGAGTTCGACGATGTCATAGACTTTCAGGCTGCTGCCGCTGGCTTTGATAGCTTCGTTCAGGGTCTTTTCACACCAGGGGCAGGCGGTCACGATAGCCTCGGCGCCGGTGGATACAGCTTCATCAATTCTTTTCTGCGCCGTCCAGGTGGCGAATTCCGGGTTGGACTCATTGACGCCGCCGCCGGCCCCGCAACACCAGGCGTACTCTTTAATCCTGGTCATTTCCGTGAGCTTGACGCCCGGGATGCTCTTGATAACATCGCGCGGCGGCTCGTAAATACCTTTAGCGCCGCGGCGGTATTCCTTGGGCGGGTCGAAGACGAAGCGGTCGCCGGGGACCTTGGTGCCCTCCCAGTGAATCCAGGGCTCGCCGAGGCGCCCGAGGCGGCACGGGTCATGATAGGTGACGGAAAGATTGACTTTCTTGCGCGGCTTGAGCTTGCCGTCTTTGATCAGTTTATCAATGTATTCCGAGATATGCAGCACTTCAAGTTTGCCCTTGAGGTCGTACTTGTCATAGAGGACCTTGAAAGCCTGGTAGCCGTCAGCGCAGCCGGTGACCAGCGTTTTGGCGCCGCATTTCTTGATGAGGGCCATGTTCTTCTTGGCCTGGGCCAGGAAGTCATCCTTATAACCCATCTGGTAGGCGCGGCCGCCGCAGCAGGTCTCCGCGTCACCGGCGATGCCGAAGCTGACGCCGGCTTTCTCCAGTATCCTGGCGGTGGCTTTAGCCAGCTTCTGCATTTCCGGGTCGAAGCTGGTGAGGCAGCCTACGTGAAAGAGGACATCCACCTTTTCTTTGGTGGCGTCTTTAATGCCCAGTCCGGCCGCCCAGGCGCCGCGCTTGCCTTTGGCCGGCACCATGGAGCCGGTCTTGCGCAAACCGGCGATAACCTTGTCCAGAGCGGCGTTGGTCTTGCCGTCCTCGTTGCATTTCATGCGGAACTCGCTGATAGGCTCCAGGACTTCCATGTCCATGGCGTACTTGCAGGAAACATCACAGGCGCCGCACATCTGGCAGTTATAGACCACGTCCAGCAGCCTGTCCGTGTAGTTCATGCCGTTTTTCACGGCCGCGGTGCCGATGTTCATCCTGCCGCCGCCGGAATAGGCGTGGAAATTATATTTGGCTATGCTGGGACAAACATAGGAGTAGTCCGAGCCCTTAACTTTTTGCATAGGTACAAACTTGCAGGCCGAGCACCGGCAGCACATCCCCATATCGCCCGCGTATTGTTCTAGTGCCATCTTCGTTCCCTCCTGATATCTTTCAATGACGCTTTAGTGTAATCCATCGTTAGAAACCCACCTTGCCGGGATTCATCACGCGGTTGGGGTCGAACATCTTCTTGAGTTTGTTCAGCACCGCGATGCTGGCCGCATCCCTGTTCATGATGAGGCCGGTATTTTCCCCGTAGGGCCGGGAGAAGAACGCGCCTTTGGCCATCAGGCCTTTGACGGCCGCCGCGTATAAATCTTTCACCCGGCCGGCCTCGCCGGCGTTAGCGGGGTCATAGAACAGATTGAATTCACAATGGACGCCGGTGCCCTGGACGATGGGCTGGATGTAAACGCCCATATCGGAAGTGGCGTAGCCGGCTTTTTCCGCCGCCTCGTTCATCGCCGCTATCTGGCCTTCCAGCTTATCGTTGATGGTCAGGTAGAAAACGTCCTGGGACGCGCCCTTGTAACGGAGTTTCCAGTAGGGTTCAGCGCAGGGCTGCTGTACCGCTTTCATAATTTCGTTTGCGGAAACGCCGCCGACCGCTTTGAGGGCTTCCACGCCGAGGCGCTGGGTCATCTGGGTGATTTCCTTAACGTAAGCGCCGACCCTCTCCTCCGGGAAGAACTCATAGCCGGCCAGGACGTAGAAAAGGGTCCAGGCGGGTAAAGAGTTCTTAAGTTTCTCATAGTCTTTGGGCCATTTTTTAGCGAAAATCGCCGCCAGGTTGGTGTTATTGAGGATAAAGCATTCGTTGGCTATGCGCAGCCTTACCAGCCAGGAAGCCATTTCAACGAGCGTGCCGAGGTTGGCGGAACCAACCACGAACGGCTCTTCCAGAGCGGGCATGAGCTCGCACCGCATGGAAGCCCAGGTGACGATGCCCATCGTGCCCTGCGCCCCCTGGATAAGGCGGTGCCAGGAAGCCACGCCCGGCCCGTAGGGCGCTTTCTGTACGCCCCCCACCTTCCACTGCTCCGCCACCGTGCCCGGCCCGGCCGCCTGCCCGGTCTTGAACTCATCACCGGAGCCGAAGATTACCTCCACGCAGGCCAGAGGGTCGGAAATGTCCCACTGGTACTTGGGCATGACTACCGGCTCTCTCTCCAGCAGGCTGCCGATGACCGTCTTGGTCTTTCTGGGCAGCAGCGGCAGGTTGAGGCGGATGCCTTCCTTGGCGGCCGCCGGAATCAGCTCCCCGAAGGTCACGCCCGGCTCCACCATGGCCACGCGCCGCGCCCGGTCCACGTTGATTATCTTGTTCATGCCGCTCATGTCCACGATGATAGCGCCGCCGATACCGGGAACGGTGTCCCCCCGGAAATGGGGAGGTCCCGAGCTTACCGGCACCAGCGGGGTAAGCGTCTCATTGGCGAGCTTGATAATCTTCTGGACTTCAGCGGCGTCTTTCGGCTTGACAACGCATGCCGGCTTGACGGAGTTCACGAAGCTTATGTCTTTGGCGTATCCGTCCAGTACAGCCTGGTCAACGATAACGTCGCCGGCCCCGACAATCTTTGTCAGCTTCTCTTTTGCGATCATTATTGCCCCCTTTCACTTGTTGCTGGCGCAAAAAACGCCAGGAAATTTAAACAACGATAAGGCCGTTTCAAACAGAATATTTGAAAAGCCTGATATTATCTGACCTGCCCCGGAAAAAATGTGTCCTAAGTATAGTATGCCACTTTAAGTTACTTGTCAAATAACTTCCACCGCGTGAAAAAAGGACGACAGCTTCAGCGTCAATTTTATGTCCTCCCCGGAGTTTAAAAATAATATGAAAAAAATCTGAGAAATTTACTTTTTAGGCGGCATTATTTCAATAAAAATGTTGATAAAAAAGCACTAAAAGGTTTATAGTAAAATTAACCGATTTTTATAGCTGAATTTTGCGGTTGCCGGATAATCCGGAAGCGAGGTGAAACGAGACTGGCTTAAGGTTTTTAAGGCAATTTATCCGGATGGCGCCATGCCGTCATCCCATTGACCTTAGGAAGGAGAAAAAAGGGATTGGAAAACCTCAGGTGCCGGTAGATATTTTCCTTTCAGAAATACCTGTTTTACTGCTGTTCAACCTGGACCCGGGCTGGGCGGCACATGAACAGGAAGAAGTCCTTGAAGTAACCTCACAGCTGGACAAAGCTATAGGGGCGCTGGGGTATCAGACAACCCTCATCCCGGTGACCGATAGCGACCTCGACGCTTTATTGAATCAATACAACCCCCTGGAATACGTAGTCTTCAACTGGTGCGAAAGCATCCCCGGTCTAAACCACAGCGAATGGCTGGTGGCGGAATACCTGGAAAAACACCACTTTACCTTTACCGGCGCCGCCGCCGCCACCATAGCGCTGGCCCAGGATAAAATCCGCATCAAGCAGCTGCTTGATGATTCCGGCATTCCCACGCCTAACTGGCGGCCTTATAACTCCGCCGCGGCGGCGCGGTGGAAACGCTTTCCGGCCATCGTCAAGCCGTCACGGGAGCATTGTAGCGAAGGCATCGACCGCAACGCGGTGGTAATGGAGGAAGCGGAGCTTAAAAGCCGGCTCAACTATATCCGGGAAAAGTTCCGGCAGCCGGTGCTGGTGGAGGACTTTATCGACGGGCGGGAGCTGCACGTATCGCTCTGGGAGAACGGCACGGTGGACATGCTGCCGCCGGCCGAAATGGAGTTTTCCTCTTTCCAGGACGAGCACGACCGCATATGCTCGTACGAAGCCAAGTTCGTGCCGGAGTCCGAGCAGTACCAGAAAATCAAGACGGTGCTGCCGGCGCCGCTGACCGAAGATGAGCTGCGCGGGGTGGAAAAGATATGCAAGGCGGCTTACGCGGCGGCGGGGTGCCGGGACTACGCCCGCATCGATATGCGCATGAAGGACGGCGCGCTGTACGTTATCGACGTCAACCCCAATGCCGACCTCAGCCCGGATACCAGCACCATAGCCGCCGCCGAGCTATCCGGCTACTCTTACGGGGAGTTTATAGGGCATATCATCAGCCGCGCCGCGCGGCGGCACCCGGTGTGGGGGGAGCAGGTGGATATCAGCGATTCCGAGATGAGCCTGCGTTAGGCTTGTCATCCCAACCTGATAGGGAATCCAAAACCCGACCTTTTCCTCATGTTCTCCCTCTCCGTTGACAGAGAGGGAGACAATAGATATTACTAGCGGCACATTATTGGATGGGCCATTAATTGAGAAACCAAGACAAAAGATGGCGTATTAACCCCGATTTGTGAGTGAACGTTGAAACTAAGTATATCACCTTCCCTCTCCCCGCCAGCGGCGAGAGGGACAGGAGGGAAAGGGGGCGGTTCCCCTATTCCGTCCTAGAATGTGGAGACCATGGGGCTGTCCATCTGGGTGGTGATGGAACCGTCAATAATGTGCTCGGCGATTTCATCGTCGGTCATGCCCACCAGCTCTTTGAACACATATTCATTGTGCTGCCCCAGCATTGGCGAGGGCAGGGTTATCTCGCGGGGGGTTTTGGAGAGGATAAAGCAGGACTGGGGCTCGAATTTCTGGACGCCCATCACCTCGTGGTGCAGCGGCGTAAAGTATTTGCGCGCTTCGAGCTGCTCGTCCCGGTAGACATCGGACGGGCGGGAAACGATATGGGCGGGCACGAAGGCGTGCTGTAAAATGGTTTCCACCTCTTCCGTCGTATGCAGGCGCGTCCAGTCGGTGACTATCTCGTCGAGTTTAACTTCATTTTGCTTGCGGGCGCCGAGGGTGGCGTACTCTTTTTGCTTGGCCAGGGCGGGATTGCCGATAGCTTTACAGAAGCGCAGCCATTCGTCCTCATTCATAGCGCTGATGGCTACCCAGCGGTCGTCCCCTTTACATTCGTAGACGCCGTGCGGGGCGGCGATGGGTGTGCGGTTGCCCATCCGGCCCATGATATTGCCGTTGACCTGGTAGTCCATGACCGCCGGCATCAAAAAGTGAATGGAAGATTCGAACTGGGATTGCTCGATATACTGCCCTTTACCGGTAAGCTTCTTTTGTATCAAAGCGCCGATAAGGGCGAAAGCGCTGAAGCGGCAGCAGACGTAGTCCGTATAAGCACCGTAGGGCTGGGAGGCTTTTCTATCCGGCCAGCCGCTAAGCTCGGTAAAGCCGCTGAAATTGCAGGCGTTCTGCCCGTAGCCGGCGTAGCTGGAGTGCGGGCCGCCCCGGCCCTGCATGCTGGAGCTGAGATAAATAATGTCCGGCCTGACCTTGCGCACGTCCTCATAGCCGATGCCCCATTTTTCCACCGTCCCCGGGGAAAAGGACTCCGTCACGATATCCGCCCACTCGATGAGCTTCCAGGCCAGTTCCAGGCCGCCGGGCTTTTTCATATCGATGCTGACGCTGTACTTGTTGGGGTTGTGCCGGCCGTAGAACATGGAGCTGTCCGGGGTGGGGTCGTTATTTACGAAGGGGCTGTTGACGCGGTTGGTGTCCAGGCGTTTGTGCGACTCTACCTTGACCACGGTAGCGCCGTGCTCCGCCAGGTAGCGGGAGGTGGAAGGCCCCACCACCACCCAGGCGAACTCGGCCACTTTTATGCCGTCGAAGATGTTTTTATTATCCATGTCAGCCCCCGGTATCAGATTACGCCTTTAAGATTAAGCGATTCAAGCTCCGCATCCGTCATTCCCAGCTCCCCGCCGTAGATTTCTTTATTGTGTTCGCCAGTAAGGGGCGCGCGGCGCCGGTACTGGATGGGCGTTTCACTCAGGCAGATGAACGGCCCGCAGTAGGGGATATCCCGTCCCAGCTCCGGGTGGGACATTTCCACCCAGAAATTACGGGCTTTGAGCTGGATATCCTCGCTGATATCCTTGGTATCGGCTACCGGGGCGATTAAAATGGCCCGCTCGTAGGCGCCGACGAGGTAAAGCTCTTCCTTGGTCCTGGTCATGGTGAAAGCTTCAATGGCCCGGCCGACCTTGTCCGCCAGGTCCTGCTTGAGCCGGGAGGCGTTGTATTCCGTCCACCAGTTGAGATTTTGCAGCCATTCCGGGGCCATATTTTTTTCCGCCATCCATTTGACCAGGGCTTTTGAGGAAGAGACATACGGCTCATTGCCGCCGATGGCGAGAATCATGACATAGCCGTCAAGACACTTAAAGTAAATGGGCTGCTTGACCCCGGTGCCGGCCACATAAGACACCGACCCGACGCGTTTGAAATCCAGTTTATTCAGGTCCCACATCTGGAGGATATTCATATTGGGAGAAAGGGCGGACTCCTGCATGGAGACGTCCACGAACTGCCCTTCCCCAGTGGTCATGCGGTAGTAGTAAGCCATGAGGGTGGCGATAGCCCCCTCGCACCCGCCGAAGAGGAAGGTCTGCGGCATGCTTATCCAGACGGGCGCCCGGTCAGGGTCGCCGCAGGCGTTGAGGTAGCCGCCGCTGGCCCAGACGGTGAGCGCGCTGGCGGCGTAATGCGCCTTGGGGCCCTCCTGCCCGAAGGGCGTGATGGCGGTATAGATAATATCCGGCTTGATGGCGCGGAGGGCGTCATAGCCCAGCCCCAGCTTTTTCAGGTAGCCCGGCTCGTAGGATTCCAGGATAACATCGGCGGAGGCGGCCAGTTTCTTGAGAATCTCCTGGCCTTCCGGTTTCCTGATGTCCAGGGTAATGCCGCGCTTGTTGGCGTTATAGGTGTACCAGAAAAGGCTTTGCTGCGGGTCCTGGGAGTCCCGGTAGTAGGGCCAGATACGTGAGTCCGTGCCGCCGGGAGGCTCTATTTTGATAACATCGGCCCCGGTATCGCCGAGGAGGCGCCCGCCGAGCATACAGCCGCCTTCAGTGAGGTCCAGTATGCGCATCGGCGGTAATAATGAGTTGTTCATCCAGTCATCACCCGCTCTCATTAATAATTCGGTTTTCAGGCAACCGTGGTTATATCTGACGAGCGCAGTTTTATAGATAATATAGAAAAGCGCTTTTTGCGGAGCAAGCTGATTATTAACCGGTTCGCCCGGAAAGCAGTCCACTTATATCATACACTTTTTTCATGATTTTTTCATATTTGGGGTTTTCAGGGGTTAACGGGTGAGCAGGGTGTGGCGGCGGCTGGCGGGCTCGCTGTTGTGCTGTTTACGCCTAAAATGATATAATTTACTATCAATAGTTTCCGATGGCCCCATTTTTCCCGGTTAGAAAAGCATATCCGCTTTCGACGCCGGGAGCGAAGATGTTTTCTGATTTTCCCCCGATTCTTTTATCGCGTTGACAGCGCGCGCGTATAATCTTTAAACGGTCTGACAAGAAAGGATGAAGGTAACTGATGAAGAAAAAACTGATAATAGCTTTTTCCATAATCATCGTGCTGTTTCTGGCGGGGTACTTCGTGGCGGGGTATTTCCTGGGCAACGTGCCTATCGCGTCCAAGCTGCTGGGCACCAACAAAGCCAAGGACCTGGGTGTGGTCATCAGAATCGATAACGCTTACGGCGGCCTGGAGAAAATCAACTTCCCCCTGGACCCGCAGGCGGTGGAGGCGGTGGTCAACGACCCCTCTTCCTACACCCGGCTGAATACCTCGCTGACGAGCGATGAAGCCTCCTCCCTCCTGGCGCTGGGCGATATCCCGGGTTTCCCGCTGCGCACCACGCAGATCAAGTTCGGACCTAACGGCAGCGTCAAAGCCTCCGGGGTGATCAATACGGCGGATTTGCAGGAGGCCCTGCGCGCCGGAGGGGCATCTTCAGACACCATCGATAAGATCATGAAATATGTGAAAATGGCCAAGTACTTTAATTTCTACCTGGAAGGCAATATCAGCATCCACAACAATCAGATTTCCGGCAATCTGGACAGCGTCAAGATAGGCAATATAGGCCTGCCGGGCAGCCTGGTGGACAGCATCGAATCTGGTTTTGCCAGCGCGGTCACGGGTATGCTTAACGACCGGGGATATTACATCCGCAACCTGAGCATTTCCGAAGACAAGATAGACCTGGATATGGACCGGACGCTGGGGGGCCTGGAGTACTGGCTGAAGTTTGTCCAGTATTAGTAAGGAGAAAACATGAAAAAGATAGTGTTGATAATACTAATGCTCATGGGGCTGATGATTCCCGCCGCCGGCTGTGCTTCCACCAGCGATAGCGATACTTTGAGCTCTCTGAAAGCGTGGCTGGAAAACTATCAAAACGGCCTGCTGGACAGCGGGGACGGCGACGGGGGAGTGACCGACGGCGTTTTGCTGCGCCTGACCTACCCCGCCGGCCGCAGCCCCAATGTTTTTACCACCGGCTGGCTCTTCGGGGCGGCGTGCTCCCAGAACGGGACCGACTACTCCGACCAGGTAAAATGGAGCGGCAGCGGCACTTTTTCCCCGGATACCGGCACCATGTCACGGCCCTCCTTTAACGGAGAGGGGGCCAACACCATAACCTTGAGCATAAAGATAGACGACAAAGAATACTCCCGCACCTTTAACGTCAACGCCATATCTCCGGAAGGGTATGCCTGCGTGGGCATGTTCGCCGAATGTACCGCGGATAGCCACGGCAGTCCGGCGGACCCGCTGGACGTAAAAGGCCCTATTACCACGGGCAGCAGCCATGTGCTGGTAAACGGCCGGCCGGCCGCCAGGGTGGGGGACATAGGGATTCATTCAGTGTGCGCCGGCGCCAACAAATTTGAAATAGTGGGCGGGGATGAAAACGTGTTGATTGACGGCAGGCCTGCCGCCAAGATAGGCGATACTACCAGGCACTGCGGCGGCATTGGTAAAATCATCGGCTATATAAATTAATAGCCGGGTGCGAACATAAACACAGGGGAATGATTTAAGCCCCCGGGCGCGGATAACCGACCCGGGGGTTTTTGTTTTTAAGGTTTGGCGGTCATAACGCGTTGGTTCAATAAGAGGATCCGCGCCGTCCCCCTTACCCCGCCCCGCCAGGCTACTACTTTTTGGGGTGCTGTAACCAGCGGATGTTCTTTTTAGGGATTTCCTTGACCTCCGGCGTCGGCTCCAGCGCTTTGGTCACCTTGTGCGCCAGGAAGCTGACAGGTTTGGTCAACGGTTTCAGGATGCCGCACTTATGTCCCCAGCTCTGGGCCGTAAGGTCGGTATAAAGGCTTACCGTTTGCGTTACCGTTAAAAAGTCCAGGCAGACGAGTATCTCCTGCGCGATGCCGAAGAACATGCTCAGAGGCAGAAAGCCGCGCGCGTACTCCACCGCCCAAACGCCGTCAGTGAAATTCATGGCGCGCGCCTGGCCGGGCCCCACGTAAATGCGGTCGCCGGGCTTATAAATCGTTTTCTCGAACTCGCCTTCACCGTAGTACCAGGTCTCGCCGTCGATAACCGTGTCCCAGAACCCGGTGAAATGACGTCCCGAATGGCCTTCCGACCCGATGGGAGTGCCCCAAATCATGATATATTCGCTCGTGGAAGCATAATACAGCTTCATCTGAATCATGGCGCCCCCGGCGATGCTGTATATCCAGGGCTGGGAGAAATCCAGTATTTTAGGGTAATGTTTGGCGAGAGCGCTGGCGAACGCATCGAACATCTGCGGCTTGGGCAGCCCCAGGCACTCGATAGCACACTGGTGGACGATTTCAGGGTCAAATACAGGCATGGGAACCAACCTCCATATTTACTGTTTATTTAAACGCCGTCATCGAACGGCCCGAACATTTTTCCCATGGGACGGCTGACGATGCGGATAGCGCGGGCGCGGGACACCAATTTCCCCAGGAAGAAATAGCCCAGCCGGTTGGATTTCCCGGCGATAAGGCTCGGGCGTTTCCCCAGCGCCTTGAGCGCCTCGGCCACGGCCGGCTTCACGTCCATCACCTTCACCACCCGGCACGGCTTCGGCTCGTTGGCGTCCCAGCCGGGTGTTTTGGTGGAACCGGCCATGAAACCGAGCACGTCGACGCCGTGCGGCCTCAGCTCGTACCACAGGGTCTCCGCCACTATCAGGTTGTAAGCCTTGGTCCCCGCATAGTTGGCGCAGTAGGCCGTCCCGTACAGCGCCGAGCCGGAAGAAAGAAAAATGATGCCGCCCCGCCGGCGTTCGGCCATCTTTTTACCAAAGTGATGGGCCAGCATAAGCCCGGCCCGCGCGTTGACGTGCAGCTGCTTAACGAGCTGGTCGAGGGGGTGGTGCAAAAAGGGGCGGACGGTGGAAAGCCCGGCATTATTCACCAGCAGGCCGATTTCCAGGGAATCAGTGACCGGAGTAATCTCCGGCAAAATATCTTCCCGGCTGAGGTCGAGCACGATGGTCTTGACCTGAACGCCGCAGTCCTTGCGGATGGCATCGGCCTGGGCATTCAGCAAATCCGCATTGGTGGCAATCAGGACCAGATTCAGTCCCCGCCCGGCGCACTGGCGGGCGAATTCGGCGCCGAGCCCCCGGGAAGCGCCGGTGATTAACGCCCACGGGCCGTATTTAGACGAAAAAGACTTAGTCATGTTGGATATTTAACGAACCTTCCCAATAAAATAGCACATTTTGCCTGCTCCATGCCACCGGAGAGAGAGAAAAGGGTCCCGCCGGGGCCTGCCGTTCCCGGAACCGGAAATAATATGAAAAAATGTATTGACATATAAAAAAATATGAAATATAATGAAATACGCACAACCAAAATGCAGGTTGATTGCCGCATAAACGTACCGGAGGCCCGCCATGAACGAGTTTGACAAGCTTTACACCGTAGAAGACGTAGCCAGAATGACTTCTTTTACCTCCCGCACCATCAGGAATTATTTGAAAGACGGCAGTTTACAGGGTCGAAAAATAGGCGGACAATGGAGGTTTACGATGGGAAATATCAAACGGCTGTTCAATAACAGGGGTTTTTCCAGCGATATTTCAAAAAACAACACACAGCGAATTTTAAATTTTGTTAACGGCAACAGTCCCGATATGCAAGGTAAAATTCAGGTTTGCACGATTATCGATTATTACTGCGAAAATCCGCGGGCAGGACAGCAAATTTACGAGGAGTTGGTCAGCGCCATAAACAGCAAAGATGATGATGCCCCGGCCAAATTCAATTTTGATTTTATGGAAGAAGAAAACAAGGCAAGATTCACCTTGTTCGGCAATCCGGACTATATCATCAAAACTCTCCAGTTGCTTTAGTATTACATTGGACATATGGTAAAAAAGCGGGGCTTTCAGCTTACGGGAGCCCGGCGGATTATTGACCGGAAAGAATGTAAACAAAAAGGGGGAGCACGGCGGCTCCCCCTCTGATGTCTGTTCCGGGCGCATGTTTTAGCATTATCAATCCAGTGCGTCGCCGGTCTGGCGGTAAAGATATTTACTTCACCCTGTCGGCTGCCTTATCATGCCTTTTTCTGATAAATATTATGATGCCCGCCGCTACTATGACGGCGGCGGCAATCACTACCGGGATAACCCATTTGCTGCCCGTTCCGGCGGCCGGAGTCGTGGTTAAAGCCGTCGTTGCCAGCGGGGTTACCGTGGGAGAAGGGGTGGGGGTCGGCGTGAATGACGGCGCCGGGGTGGTTGGGGTGGGAGAAGGCGGCGCTACTTCCGGCGCTTTCACGGTGAACGTACCTTCAAGCCCTCCCACACTAATCAGGTAGCTGCCGGTTTCCTGCCTGGAGACAAAATAGCTGATATACTCGATACCGCCGGTTTGAAGCGTTACGGTGATGGTGGTTTCCGGAACGCCGTTGACGGACAGGGATGCCGCGTAACTGCCTTCACTGCCTCCCGTGTTGGTCACGGCTACGGTAATAGTAACGGTAGCGCCCGGCGCCATTTCCGCCGGCGTGACCGTGAGGTTGGACAGGGAGAAAGAAGCCAGCGCCGCAGCCGGGCCGATGACGGCGAAGGTGGTGAAGTGGGTAATCAGGGCGGTAACGGTGTGGTTGACGGTATCCACCGTACAATCCAGTATGACCCAGGCGCCGGCGCTTTCATCATAGTAGGCGATGGACAGCTTGGTCTCATCGGCGCCTTCCGGCAGGGCGGCGGGGTCGTAGGATAGCGTTAAAGTAATAGCCGGGGAGAAGGTGAGGCCGTCCGGGGTGAAGTCATATGGTATAGAGAGAAGATTATAGTCGTCCGGCGGGGCGGGGATATCCGGGTTGGCTTTCACGATGATGTTATGGTTCAAGCCGTGGCCGTCAGCTTCCTTGACGATAGTACCCGCCTCGATGGTGAGGATGATAGAGCCGTCTGACGAGGTGGCGGTGGTAGTATAAACGACCGCGCCGCTGGGATTTGTGAGAATCGGTTTATCCGCGGTAAGCAAATCAATAACGAAACTGCCGGAGCCGCCGCCTCCTACAACCGCCGGTGTGGTAAAGGTGAAGTTATCCGTGACTGCCGGGGAAATGTTGCCCGCCAGATCGGCAGCTCTGGCCGCCGCGGTGTAGAAATGAGTATTGATGAAGCCGACGGTAGAAGTATTGTAAGTCCAGTTATCGCTTACCACGGCGTCAAGCCAGACCAGGGTGTCTTCCCAGGAGTTGCCGTCCCAGTACCTGGCGGTAGTGTTATCCGTGATGGCTACCTGCACGCCGGCCAACTGGCCCGGCAGGACATCCGCGGCGGTGCCGGATATAAGCGGAAGGGTATAGAGGATGGTATCAGGGATGTCATCCAGCGTGACCCCGGGAGCAGTAGTATCATAGATAAAGGTAATAGCGGCGCCGGTAAATGTTCGGGCGGCCGCATCGGTGGCTTTAGCCTGGACGACATAAGTATCCTCACTCCAGACGGGCAAGGTAATATTATCCGTCCAGACAGCCGTATTATTATCGGTGGTGGCAACGTGGGTAGTGGCCAGCCAGGTGGCGGCAGCTTCCCAGCTATCGCCATCCCAGTATTTATTATCGCCGCGCATCAGGGTAAAGCCGGCGCTATCCGCGTTAAGCCCGGCGCCCTCTTCGTCTACAGCGTCACCGACCGTGCCGGAAAAAGCCGCGGGCATGGAGGCGGCATTATACTGCCCACCATCAGCGGGCACGGTAACCGCAGCAACCAGCGGGTTGACCGTATCGCCCATATCATCCACGAAGATGGTGAAATTATCCGAGTAAGTGCCGCCGGCGCCGTCATCAGCCTGAATGCCGACCGTGTAGCTGTTGATGGTCTCATAATCGAAGACAGCCGCCGTGCGCAGCTGGGTGCCGTTGATAGAGAAAGCGGCGGTGTCGCCGCCGGTAAAGCTGTAAATAAAGACGGTGTTATCCGGGTCGGTGGTGGAGAGGTTACCGACGACGGTATCCAGCGGCTGATTTTCCAATACATGGTCATTACTTAAAATGATGTCCACGGGGAAGTCATTGACCGGAGTGATGTCAATTTGGGCGGAATTAAAGCCGGTGCCGGCATCGCTTTCCTCAAAACTAAGCGTGTAGTTCCTGACAGCCGGGGGGTCATCCGAAGTATTGCGGTACTCGATAGACTCGATGATGGCTGCCAGGACGCTGTCGTTGACAACAGTGCCCCCGGTGGAGAGATGAAGCTCGATGCCGTCAATATACAGCGATGAGCCGATAGCCCTGCCTCCCGACGCATCATAGTTGCCGTTGAGGAAAACAAAGCGCAGGTTGGAGCCGGCCACGCCGGCGCCGATACTGGCGGTAGTGGTTATCCAGCCGCCGGTGCTGGAGCCCACGTCATGAAACAGTTTCTGATAGTTCTCGCCATCGTCCCAGACGCCGTTATCATTGGCGTCATTGATGACGAAGCCATACACATCATACCAGTCACCGTCCTGTAAAGCGTTCCAGTTAACGGACAGATTATCGCCTACAGCGGCGTTAAAGGTCTCGCTGGTGACCATCGGGCCGTGGAATGTCCCGTAACCCTCCGCCACGGTTCCGCTGATGGTAAGTCTGAGAGCATAGCTGCCTTCATATTTTGTGGCGGACTGAACCGAAGAGGTCTGCGTAATCGAAGTGTAGTCGTCTACCAAGGGGTCGGAATCCACATTGCCGTCGGGGACATCGGGGTCGTCGCCGGGGTTTTCCACCCAGGCCTGGGCATTGACGCCGGGGTAATTATTATCAGCCGTCCAGCCGGTCATGTCACCGGTTTCAAAATCAGCGTTAGTCAACGGTACGGTTGAGGAGAAATTGATGCGAAGGACACCGGCCGAGCCGTCTTTATCGCCGTCAATCGTGCCAATGCGGTCGCCGTTCCAGTACACGGCATCTCCGGTAACGGTTAGAGAGCCGCCGCTGACCAGCTGAAAATTATCCGCACCGGTGCCATCAGGAATATTGACTTCAATATATCCCTCGCTGAAATCATTGGTATCCGAGGACACCGAGACATCAGCATCCAGGGCTTTCCAGCCTTCCTGCTCCGTATAGGATAAATTATCCAGATTCTGCGCCCAGGGGGGGCCGGAATCCGCATAGACATCCGGGACAAACACCGTCAGTAATAATATAGCCAGGAGAACCGCGACTAATTTTTTCACTATTCATCCTCCGTTAATCCGCCGTGACAGCCCGGGTGGTGTGTTGCCAATAAAAAAATCCCGGCCCGGTGGGACGGTATTTCAATTGGTTCTGAAGTATTTAGCTAATCTTTCACGCCTAGCGCCTGAGGTTGCCCAGCTTTCATTTGGTTACAGGGCGCAAACCGATGGCATGGAGATTAGTAATACATTACGTCTAGTATAAATAAGATATTTGTATTAGTCAATAATAAGTGACGGGCAGCCCCTTCCTGGCGGGAGCCCGGGCGACGCTATGCCAGCAGCAAAGTGACAGTCTCCGCAGCGAGTATTTTTTAACCGGATTCCCGGGGGAATGGCGTTAATTTTCAGGCAGGCTTATCATAGTATTTCAGGGTGGTCCAATCTACCGTGTTCGACTCATAAATAGGGAACGGCAAACTGATAAAACCACCATCTATCACCAGCTCAGTGCCGTTAACATAACTGGACTCATCAGAGGCGAGGTATAAAATACCGTAGGCCACATCCTCCGGCGTGCCCATGCGCCGCAGCGGATTGGTGACGGACAGCATCTTGACCGCATGTTCCACCCCTTGCTTGTCTATGGCCTGCGCCAGCTTCCGGAAAAGCGGAGTCTCGATGTTGCCGGGATGGACGGAGTTGAACCGGATATAATCCCCGGCATAGATAATGGCGTCCGCCTTGGTCATGGCGCGCATGGCGCCCTTGGAAACATCGTAAACCGGGACATCGGAGGCGACGATGCCGTATATCGAGGCTACGTTGACGACGCTGCCGGGGCCGGTCTTCAGGATATAGGGGACGGCATACTTGGTGCAGAGCAGAGTCCCTTTCAAATTAACATCCATGAGCTTATCGAACTCCGCGAGGGTGGCTTGATGGGCGGGGCGGCGGGGAGCGCCGACGCCGGCATTATTAACCAGGATATGAAGCTGGCCGTACTTGCGGTAGAACGCGGCGAAGGCCTGCGCCACCTCTGTCTCTATGGCGATGCTGGCATGCTCGAAAACCGCTTCCCCTCCGGCGGCCTTGATTTCCCGGACTACTCTATTACCGTTCTCATCGTCAATGTCCACGATAGCCACGGAAGCCCCTTCTTTAGCCAGGAGTCTGGCGGTTGCTTCCCCGATGCCGCCGGCCCCGCCGGTAACGATGGCTACCTTGCCCTTAACTCTGTCCACAGTTTTCCTCCTTACACCCAATCGTTCACTTTCATGCCAGCGCGTTCTGGAGGACCGACCGATTGCGGAGCATCCAGGCGGCAGCACGAGCCCGCCAGGCCATTCCCCAAAGCCCGGCCGCTGCGGTGGTGTCCGGACCTACACTGAACTCATCAGCCTCTGCCGCAGCGGAGTGTACGGCGAACTCGATAATCCGCTGGACAAACCCGGTTCTTTGCCTGGCGGTCAGGCCGTAACCGTCAACTATCGCCCGTAACTGGCGGGCACGGTCAGATAATGGCGGCAGGCCTTCTCTTGCGGCAACATCGTCGGAATGAAGCTTGGCATTGAGCCAACAAGCCTGGGCCAGCTCCACCAGGGGGTCTACGGGGCCGGCGAACTCCCAGTCGATCAAGGCGACGGGCATCCCTCCTCTAGCCACGATGTTCCAGGGGCCTGTATCACAATGGCCGATAATCCGGGCAGGGCCGCCCAAATCGCGACCGAACCACGGCTGCCATACCGCGTCAGGCGGCGGGTGATAGGAAGCAGTGGCGTCGTGCACAGTACGGAGTAACCGGCCTACGGCAGCGGTACCTTCCAGTGTCCAAGGACCCGGTTGCATGGACTCCCCTTCCATAAAGGTGAGCGTCTCCAGTCCGCGGTTATCGAACCCCGACCCTACTATTCCGGGAGCTCCGGTGAAACCAACCGCTTCAAGATGACGGAGCAGAGAGTGCACCGAAGAAGTCCATGGGCCGGTCTGCCGGTGAACGACATCCCCTTCCCGAAAGACTTCCTTACCGGGCACTTTGCCCCAGCCTGTGAGCGCCTGGTAACGGGCGGATTTTTCAACTGGGTTCACCCATTCCTTCTGCTTAGCCGTCTTCATTACGGGATATGATAGCATCACGGCTCAGACTTGCACAAGTTTACAGGTGTTATCTGGAGTCCGTCTCATAAAGCGGACGCTGCTGTCATGCGGCGTGGGGTGGGGGGAAAAGGGGGGAGCAGAGATGCTCTGGTTTTAAAATGCTCTTAAATTACCACTGGACGAACATGGGGAAGTGTGATTTGCTTGCGCTTTGATGATGCTACAGGGAAAGAGGCTGTGAGCATTTTGCCTCAAAAAAGTATAAGTAACGTGGTATAGAAATTATTCTAAATCCTCTTTATAAGCGTAATCAACTCACTTATTCTTTTAGAATATAGCTATAAAAGTTTCAGTCCGTATAATAATATTCCGTTATTAGCTATCTATGCTAAAATACACTTAACATGATTACAGATTTTCCATTTGAACAAAAACCGACTTTTCCTGCCGAGCTTTGGGCTAGATGCCGCAAAGATAATGATTTTATGCCAATTCTATTTGAATGGTACAAGTACATAGGTGGGACATGTAATATCGTAGCATCAATATCACGATTATCCCCGGCAATCCGAAAAATGCCTGCCCTAAATTATGCTATATTGACCGGGCTTCTTAATCGTTGCTCCAGACTCATGTTGTCAGTTTTACGATTGTCTGTCACAAAAAAATATGGCGAAACAATAGTTCTATTAGACCGGTCAATATATGAAAGTGCAGTAACCGTTCAGTGGCTTTGTTGTAAAGATAGTGATGATTGTTTTAAGCGGTATTTGGCCGGAGGCATGAAGAGTGACCTGAAGCTCAAAGACCATATACAACAAAGTATAGATAAACGTGGAGGAGACATACTCGTTATTGAGAAGGGCATGTTGGCTTCAATACAAGAATACATTGTTTCTACAGAGTTATCTGAGGAGCAAATTCGCCAAATTAATTCTTTACCAGACTTATGGAGCATGTGCCGCGATGTTGGGCTATCGGAAAAATTCTATATTGGTACTCAACGAATGGGTTCTCATGCTGTTCATGGTACATGGACGGCGTTAAGAGGTCACTATCTTAAACAAGATGCAGACGGCGAGTATTCTCTACGTGACCATGACGTTCGCCCACATGAAAATCAATTCATGGTGATTCCTCTCGTTATTCTAGATACATTAAAGAAATTTATCGATTATGTCGTCCCAGACCCCACCCATAGAGAACCTATTGAGTCTATTATTGCCGATACCAATGCAGAGGTTTTAAAGCTAACACAAGAAATAGTAAGCCCAGACTTTGAGTTCTATTCCGACTAACGATTACACTCTGCTATTAAATTTGGACATATCTATTAGTGGTTTTGGAGGCCCCTGTGAGACAAGGGAACGGGGGACAATAAAAAAGGGGAGCATCTCTGCTCCCCCAATTATCACTAATTTAAGTTCAAATCACCACTGGATGGACATGGGGAAATGTGATTTGCTTGTACTATAACTCTACCAATGAGAAAGAATATCTAAATATCTTGCCACAGCCATGGGACCTTACCCTCGAAAATTGTACCGCCCCAAGTCAGTCGCTATAAAAGCGTACGTGTTCTCCGTTTATGCCACTCATATATCGTGAGCGGAAAATTTCTTTAGTGAGGGTTTTGACCTTTCCCCCGTAAATAATGCCATTGGCTCTTAGAGTTCTCTGCTAGAATATAGCGAACGGGAGGACTCGAAATGCAGCGCAAGAAGTACACTGAAGAGCAGATTATCCAGGTGCTAAAA
>JBAZGT010000029.1 GCA_041652735.1 Dehalococcoidales bacterium
GGCCGCATAGCTCATTGGGCGGCTTGGCACCCCAGGATTTCATAGAACTAGCCGGAAGACGCTAAGATGCAGATGGCACTAAGAATGGGGTAAGGTCATCAAGGCTGGAAATCCACAACTCAAGGTATAGACTTGGAATTTAACAAAGATAATGTGCGTTACATTGTAGCTATCAAGTCAGGCCCTAACTGGGGAAACAGCAGCCAGATCAGGAAAATGAGGGATGACTTTCTTAAAGCAAAAAGGACTATTCATACCGGTAATTCTAAAATCAATATTGTTGCGATTAATGGCTGTTGTTACGGCAGGGATTCCAAACCAGATAAAGGGGATTACTACAAATATTGCGGTCAAGAGTTCTGGGAATTTATCTCCGGAAATACAGACTTATACGTGAAGTTAATCAAACCTCTCGGATATTCAGCCAAAGAAAAAAATGATGAATTCAATGAAAAATACGCGCAAATCGTCAATAAGTTCACCATAGAGTTCAGCAAAAAATTCGTTGTTGATGGGAAAATAAACTGGGACGCATTAGTCCAGTTCAATTCCTCAAAATTAAAACCCTAATTCCTTCTATCCCCCCAAATTTGACAAACCTCCCCCTTTACGCCTATCATTAGCCAAATTATTTAGCGGGAGGCGCGCATGAAAGAGAAAATTCAAGAGCAGATTACCGACGATTTAAAGCAGGCATCACGTACTGACACGACAATTACCATCATCGCCATAATTGTCACATTCGTATTATCCGGGCTGGCGTTGGGCTTTTCTTATAGTACCACCAACGAGAATTATCACTATATGACGAATAGTTACACACCCGAAATCACGCGTTTCGTACAAACCTACGCCGTAATCATAATGTTTGTGAGCCTGGCCGCTATCATCAGCGTGAACTGGTTTTCCATCGCCGCTCTTTTCAGCAGCAAAAAAAGGAAAGAAGGACTGGCGGAAAAACTGGCAAAATTATACCAGGAAGAAGGCTTAAGCCAGTATATTGACGATACCAATTTAACAAGTTACAAGTCACGGCGCAATATCTATGCCGTTATTTTGGGGAGTATAGCGAGCGTGGGGGTCATCCTGCCGCTGGTCGTCTTTATCAACAAAGTGGCAACGGGGAGCTACTAAAAGCCACCGGTCATCAACGAATAAAGGAGGCGCGCATGAAAGAGAGAATCTTCGAGCAAGTCAGTAAAGAGCTCAAGGTGGCCACGCGGCTGGACACGAAAATGGTTATCACGGCGATCGTGGTAACGCTGATACTGTTCTCCCTGGCCATGGGATTCGCGTTCAGCACGGTCACGCCGGACCTCGGCCAGTATTCCAGTCTCCTCGGTATCAGCAGCAACGCCACCTTCAACACCACCCCAACTATCATCATGTTCGTATTGCTGCTGGCTATCATCGTCATCGACTGCTACGCCGTGCGCACTTTAGCCAACAACAAAAAACAGCGCGCCAAACTCAACGAGGGGCTGATGAAGCTGTACAAAGACGAGGGTGTGGACCAGTATTATGACGGCTCCATTTTCAAGAGCTACGAGACGAGGTACAATCTTTTATCGGTGATGGTGGGGGCGGTGGGGGCGCTAAGCGTTATCGTGCCGCTGACCATATTTATAGACCAGCTTACCAAGCTTTAAGTAGAGGGATTAGAGATCAGGGTGAAGGGGAGAGGGGGAACTATTTTTCCCCTTCCCCTTCCAATTTCTTTTTAGCTTCATCCGCCAGCCGCTTTTGCTCCAGCTCCGCCAGCTGTTTCCTGACCTTTTCCTCGCCGACGGGGCGGAACTTTTTGGCCAGGTAGCCGCCGAAAAAGAAAGTGGAACGGTAGCGGTCTATATCTTCCCAGACATCATAGTTCTCCGCAAAGCGCTCCGCTTCCGGCTTGTTTTTTAGCTCCGGTCTCTCGTCCACGACAATGCCGTGACGGGCGCGGGCGGCATCCAACTCCCGCTCATCCTCGTCTTCCCCGCTGAACATGTTCCTGAAAAAAGAGAAAAGACCCATGGTAAACCTCTTTCCGGTAATTATTGAACGGGCGACGGCGCGCTCTGCGCCGCCGGGATAAACTCCTTTTTACCTATCGCGGTAAAGATTATAGCCGGTATGCCGCAGGGGAAAAAGGTAAGCGTGCCGGCGATAGACCCGGCCAGGGCCAGCCCCCAGACCCTTTTGCGCAGGGCAAAGATACCGCCTACTATCGCCAGGGCGCTGAGTAAAGCCATGATAATCCCCCACATCAGGTAAATGAAAAAGACAACCGTGAGGATATCCTCGTCAAAATCATGATAGTAGTTATAACGAATGCTGTCCGCGTCCACACCCACCACCAGCAGGACAACCGCCATCAGGATAATAAACAGGCTCAATAGCACCCCCAGCCCCCCGGAGACGATGGTAAGGATTCCACCTACTTTAGAATGGTTATGCATGCCGGCAACCCTCCCGGTCTAATTATACAACCTGCGGGTATTGTAACACTAAATACCACCCCGGACAATATCCAAAAAAAGCCTGCTGGCAAGCCGACGGAATACCGGAAGCGGCGGAAACGTAACATTTTTCCCCTATCCCATTGACAGGCATGGAGTTATAGTGCATAATAGCTACGTAAAAGATTTCAAACTAGAAGGTCAAGGAGTACATGCTAAAAATCAGACTTCGGCGTATGGGGGCCAGGGGACAACCAAGCTACAGGGTAATAGTAGTTGACAGCCGGGCACCCCGTGACGGGGCGTCCGTGGAGATTATCGGACATTTTGACCCCCGCACGGAACCGGAAACAATCGTCATCAAAGAAGAAAGGGCACTACACTGGCTGAAGCAGGGCGCACAACCGACAGACACCACTGCCAGACTACTGGGTAAGGCAGGTATCATGGAAAAGTTCAAACCAGTCAAGGAGAAGTGATGAAAGACCTAGTTGTGTACATTGCCAAGTCCATTGTCAATGAGCCGGATGCAGTGAATGTCGAAGAAGAAACCAACGAAGAAGGCATCACACTAAAGTTGCGTGTCGCCGATGACGACAAAGGCAGAATCATCGGCAAGCAAGGCCAGATAGCCCAGGCCATGCGCACTTTACTCCGGGTCAAGGCCGCCAAGGCCCAGACCAGGGTCCGCCTGGAAATCATGTAACAAAAACTCCCGGGAATCCGGGGGTAATATGTAATTTCTTTACATGTTTACCCTTTGTGCCTCTTAAAACTTAAGGCAGAGAGACTGACAGCGCACGGCAATTGTGCCAACAGGTAAAAAGAGCCCCGATTAACATCGGGGCTTTAGTTTTTTAGGGGGATAGGGCAGGATGGCGGTAAAATCGCTCACTCACCACGAGCTGAGGCTATTGGCTAAAGCTTGCGGCGGGACTTCACCTTCTCCGCCACGGAAAGCCTTACCAGAGCGCGGCGCAACGCCGCCTCGACGTGGGCGGCGTCCGCTCCGGCAGTTTTGCCTTCCGCCAGATGCTGCTCGGCGCGTTTCCGGGCTGCCTCGGCGCGGCTGGCATCAATTTCTTCCGCCCGCTCCGCCTGGTCCGCCAGGACGATAACGCGGTCCGGCCGCACCTCCAGAAAGCCGCCGGAAATAGCGATGATTTGCTCGTCCGCGCCTTTACGCACCACCAGCTCGCCGGCCTGGAGGATAGTCATCAGCGGGGCGTGGTGGGGCAGAATGCCAAGCTGTCCGGACGCGCCGGGAGCGATAACGGCCTCCACTTCCGCGGAATAGACGATACGCTCGGCGGTAACGATATCAATCTTAAAGCTAGGCATCAGGCCCCGGCCTCCAGTTTTTTAGCGGCTTCCGCCACTTCCTCGATGCCGCCCACCATGTAAAAAGCCTGCTCCGGCAGGTCATCATACTTGCCTTCCAGGATTTCCTTGAAGCCGCGCACGGTGTCTTCCACCTTGACATACTTGCCGGGGCGGCCGGTAAAGACCTCCGAGACGAACATGGGCTGGGAGAGGAACCGCTGGATGCGGCGCGCCCGGGCGACGGACTGCTTGTCTTCCTCGGAAAGCTCCTCGATGCCCAGGATGGCGATGATGTCCTGCAAATCCTTGTAGCGCTGGAGAACGCGCTGCACCTCACGGGCGACGCGGTAATGCTCCTCCCCGACCACCGAGGGGTCAAGGATGCGGGAGGTGGAGGTAAGGGGGTCGACGGCGGGGTAAAGGCCCTGCTCGGCGATAGACCTTTCCAGCGCCACCACGCCGTCCAGGTGCCCGAATGTCGTCACGACACCGGGGTCGGTGTAGTCATCGGCGGGGACATATATCGCCTGGAAAGAGGTAATGGAGCCCTTACGGGTGGAAGTGATACGCTCCTGGAGCTCGCCCATTTCCGTGGCCAGCGTGGGCTGGTAGCCCACCGCCGAGGGCATACGTCCCAAAAGCGCGGAGACCTCCATACCGGCCAGGGTATAGCGGTAGATATTATCGATAAAGAGCAGGACGTCCTGCCCTTCTTCATCGCGGAAATACTCGGCCATGGTCAGGCCGGTCAGCCCCACGCGCAGGCGCACGCCGGGCGGCTCGTTCATCTGCCCGAAGACCATCACCGTCTTGTCAATAACGCCAGACTCCTTCATCTCCCGCCAGAGATCGTTGCCCTCGCGGGAACGCTCGCCGATGCCGGTAAAAACGGAAAATCCGCTATGGACGGTAGCAATATTGCGGATAAGCTCCTGGATAATGATGGTCTTGCCCACGCCGGCGCCGCCGTAAGCCCCGATTTTACCGCCCCGGGTGAACGGCACGATAAGGTCGACCACTTTCAGGCCGGTCTCCAGGACCTGGGTGGAGGTCTCCTGCTCGGCGAAGGAGGGGGGCAAACGGTGGATGGGCCATTTGTCTTTAGCCTTGACCGCACCGAGGTCGTCCAGCGGCAAGCCCATGACATCGAACAATCGCCCTAAAGTTTCCTTCCCTACCGGGACCTTGAGCGCCGCGCCGGTATCCACGGCTTCAGCGC
This sequence comes from Dehalococcoidales bacterium, assembly GCA_041652735.1. Classification (NCBI taxonomy): domain Bacteria; kingdom Bacillati; phylum Chloroflexota; class Dehalococcoidia; order Dehalococcoidales; species Dehalococcoidales bacterium. The sequence continues at coordinate 4,984 of JBAZGT010000029.1, forward strand.
CGCGCGCCAGGCCGTCCGTGGGGGAAAGGGAGAGGCATCTTACCCAGTTATTGCCCAGGTGGTCCTGCACCTCCAGGACGATTTTCTCCGCGCCGCTCTGGATTTCCAGGGCGTTAAAGAGGGCGGGGAGTTCATCCGGCGGAAAGGCGACGTCCACCACCGTGCCGATTACCTGTACCACTTTTCCTATAGCCATAGCGACCTCACTGCTTTATGTTAAACTATATTTTCTTTTACTGCGAGTCAAACTCGACTGTCCCTTACACCGGAATAAGCCGATGATTGAGATTGCCACGCTTGCGTGCCATAACGCACTTCAGCGTGCAGGCACATCACTTCGTTCCTCGCAATGACAACATGGTATATTTATTACTCCAGCGCCGTCACCCCGCCGATGATATCCAGCAGGTCGCGGGTAATGGACTCCTGCCTGGCCTTGTTATACAGCAGGGTCAAATCCCCGATAAGCTCGTTGGCGCTATCGGTGGCGTTGCGCATGGCCACCATCCGGGCCGACTGCTCGCTGGCGATGGATTCCAGGATGGCGTGGTATATTTCCATCTCCACGAAGCGGGGCAGCAGGCCGCCCAGCACCTCTTCCGCGTCCGGCTCGTAAATATAGTCCACGTTCTGCCCGCCCGGTATCACCGCCGGCTCCACGGGCAATATCTGTTTCATGACCGGCTTCTGCACCAGCGTGGAAATAAAACCGGCGAAGGAAAGATACACCTTATCGATGACCTTATCCGTATATTCCTTGATAACGATATTGGCGATGGGGAGGATATCCAGGAAAGCGGGGGAGTCCCCGAGCTGGGTGAACTCGGCGCAGAGGTTGCAATTGCTGCGCGAAGCAAACTCGCGCCCCTTGCGCCCCACCGCCACCACCTCCACCGGGACTTTTTGCTCCAGCATGAAACCGGCCAGGCGGCGGTTGAGGTTGGCGTTAAGCCCGCCGCAGAGTCCCCGGTCCGGGGTGATGTGCACCACGGCGATTTTCTCCACCGGGCGGCGCTGCAAGAGCGGGTGCTGCAAACCGATATCCGGCAGCGCGGCGAGGTCCGCGATGACCTGCTCTATTTTCTGGGCATAGGGCCGCCCGGCCAGGCTGCGGTCCTGGGCTTTACGCATCTTGGAGGCGGCAATCATCTCCATCGCCCGGGTTATCTTGGCGATGTTCTGAACGCTCTTGATGCGGCGGCGCACTTTACGTATATCAGGCAAGTTTCAAAACCTCACTATATTGCCGAATATCAGCTATTTTTTCACCCTACCCTATTACATCAAGGGCGAGGGTTTGTTAGCCCCCAACCCTTACCCCTGGATTCCAGCCTGTGCTGGAATGACGTTGGAGTCTGACCTCTCCTCCTGTGTCCCCCTCTCCGCTGGCGGCGAGGGGGATTTTGAATTTAAGAGGGGCTGCGCCCCTCTTTGACGCCCCGTTCTATTTTTTCCCTTCTTTTATAGCGTCTAAAGTCTTTCTAGCGGCCGGGTAGTGCTTAATAACCATTTCCAGTTTGGCACACGGGTATGTTACACAATAGCCGCAGTTTTGCAGGCCTTTTTCCTCCGCGCAGGTGCGTATCTGGCACGTGGCGCAATGACCCATTTGAACACCTTTGGTAACACAGCCGGTACAGTTGATGGCGGATGTTTTCATCACGGGGATATTGTATTGTTTGGCCCACCTTTCCGCCGTCGCCCGGCGCAGATTATCATCGTTCTTGACCGTGGCGATATACGCGCTGCATTCGGAACAGACAAGCCCACAGTAAACAATATCTTTTTCTTTCATTACTTCACCCCCTATGTTCCCCTCTTCGCCGGCGGCGAGGGGGAAGTTATAGGTAAAAAGGCCCATATCCCTGCTGAACACCCTTTTGATTATTTGGCAAACCCCTGCTTGAACTCCAGGACGGCTTTTTTCAGGGTCGCTTCCGTTTCCGCGCTTAAGTCTTTTATTTTAGCGATGGACTTGCCTACATCCCCGTAGCTGGCTTCCATGAATCTATAGAACTCCACCTCAAAAGCGGCCAGTTTGTCCACCGGGATATCGTCCAGGTAGCCGTTGGTGACGGCGTAAAGCACCATAACCTGGCGCTCCTGCGGCACCGGGACGAACTGCCCCTGCTTTAAGACTTCCTGGATGCGCTCACCGCGCTCCAACTGCGACTGCGTGGCTTTATCCAGCTCCGCCGCGCCGAACTGGGCGAAAGCCGCCACCTCGCGGTACTGGCCCATATCCAGCTTGAGCCGCCCCGCCACCTTTTTCATGGCGGCGGTCTGGGCCTTGCTGCCCACGCGGGACACGGAGATGCCCACATTCAGGGCGGGCTTGATGCCGGCGTTAAATAAATCAGACTCCAGGTAAAGCTGGCCGTCCGTAATGGAAATAACGTTGGTGGGGATATAGGCGGAGACATCCCCCGCCTGCGTCTCGATTATAGGCAGGGCGGTCATCGAGCCGCCGCCCTTGGCTTTATCATACTTGGCCGCCCTTTCCAGCAGGCGGCTGTGCAGGTAAAATACGTCGCCGGGATAGGCCTCGCGGCCGGGCGGCCTTCTCAAAAGCAGGGAAAGCTGGCGGTAAGCCCAGGCGTGCTTGGAGAGGTCGTCGTAAATAATGAGAACGTCCTTGCCCTGCTCCATGAACTCCTCACCCATAGCGCAGCCGGCGTAAGGGGCCAGGTACTGCAAAGCCACCGAGTCCGCGGCGCTGGCGACGACGACGATGGTATGCTCCATGGCGCCGTGAGCGGTCAGGGTAGCCACCACGCGCGCCACCTGTGACGCCTTCTGGCCGATGGCCACATAGATACAGATTAGGTCGCCGCCCTTCTGGTGGATAATCGCGTCCAGGGCGATGGCGGTCTTGCCGGTAGAGCGGTCGCCGATGATAAGCTCGCGCTGTCCGCGGCCGATGGGGAACATGCTGTCCACCGCCTTGATGCCGGTCTGCACCGGCGTATCCACCGGGGCGCGGAGCACCACGTTGGGGGCCACGCGCTCGACGGGGCGGGTGCGGTCGGTCTTGATAGCGCCTTTGCCGTCCAGCGGGCGGCCCAGCGAGTCCACCACGCGCCCGATCATGGCATTCCCTACCGGTACATCAGCGATGCGGCCGGTGCACCTGACCTCATCGCCTTCCTTGATTTGAGTATAGTCGCCCAGGATAACGGAGGAAACGCTGTCCTCTTCCAGGTTCAGGGCGATACCGATGATATCATGGGGAAACTGAAGCAGCTCATTGTACCTGGCCGCGGCCAGGCCGTAAATACGGGCGATGCCGTCACCAATCTCGGTGACAGTGCCGACATCCACCAGCGTCACCGCCGTGCCGAACTGCTCTATCTGCTGCTTGATGATGGATACGATATCCTTGCCTTGTGTCGCCATCCTTGGTTACCTCCCGGGCTAGTTTACAGTTTGTAGTTTACAGTTATCAGTTATCAGTTATTAGTTATTAGTTCTCACCACCCCACCCCCTGAAAACCCTCTCTATCTCCCTTTGGTAAAGGGAGACGATACATTTACTTTTCTTTCGTCCCTCTTTCTTAAAGAGGGAGTTAAGGAGTTTTTAGCTACCCTTTGCCTTCCAAATTTCTTTTTAGCGCCGCCAGCTTGCTGCGGGTGGAGCCGTCCAGCAGCTTGCCGTCCACCCGGGCGATAATCCCCCCAAGAATTTCCGGGTCCACCCGGGCCTCCAGCGCTACTTTAGCGTCCAGCACAGCGCCCAGCCTGGCCGCCAGCGCTTCCTGCTCTTTATCATCCAGGGGAACGGCGGTAGTGATTTCCGCCGTCTCCATGCCGCGGTATTTATCCAGCAGCCGCCGGTACTCATCGGCAACTTGTATAATCAGTCCCGCGCCGGCCCGGGCAACCAAGAGCATCACCAGATTTAAAGCCAGCGGATTAATATCAGACAGGCGCTCTTTGAGGAAACGGGACTTGTCCGCCGTTTTAATCCTGGGGCTATCCAGGGCGGCCAAAAAGTCAGTATCGCCGAGGACACCGACTATTCTCTGAAGGTCGGCCTGCCAGCGGTCCATTTCATTTTTCTCCAGCGCTATTTCAAATACCGCCTGGGCGTAGCGCCGGGCATAAACACTATTAGCCATTATCCATACTCGTCATTGTTATGTCACCTTACCCCACCCCGAGATTCTTCGGTCGTTTTACTCCCTCAGAATGACATCCGGCTATTCTTCTTTACCGATGTTGCTTTCTTCCAGTACCTGGTCGATAAGGCGGCGGTGCTCTTCCTTGTCCAGCGATTTTTCAATAACCTTGCCCGCCGCCAGCACCGTCAAATCCGCGAACTCGCGGCGCACTTCATTAATAGCGTCGTCCCGCTCCTGCCGAATCTCAGCGCGGGCGCGGGTGACCAGGCCTTCCGCCTCTTTTTTGGCGTCTTCCTGCGCCTTCTGCTTGACCTCTTCCCCGGCCCTGACGGCGCGGGCGATTCTATCCTGCCCCTCGCGGCTGGCGGCTTCGAGCTGTTTTTTCAGCTCTTCTTCCCCCCTTGCCGATTGCGCCTTCAGGGCTTCCGCCTGCGCCATGCTTTCCTTGACCCGCCGGGAGCGCTCGTCCATCATGCGCATGATGGGTTTATAGGCGAACACCCTCAACAGCACCAGCAGGATGACAAAGGTCACCACCTGCGTTATCAACGTGGGTACGCTTATACCTAGTCCTTCCACATTAGCCTCCAGATAACCCGGCCGGGCGGCGCGTTCTTTGCCCCACCCCTACCCGCCGGGTAGCCGTGTTTACCGCAGCATTATCAGCCAGGTGACGGCCGCCAGTCCCACCATCACCCCGATGACCATGACCGCCGCGGCGATAACCATGATAAATGTAGGCAGTCCGCTATCTTCCATATTATCTTCTCCCAAAACAATCATTAGCCAGACACAGCTATAAGATTGCCAGAATAATAGCTATTACAAAGGCATAAATGCCGATGGCTTCCGCCATAGCGATGGCGATGAGCATGTTGGTCATGATAGGTCCCCGGGCTTCCGGGTTGCGCGCCAGGCCCTGCATAGCGCCGTAGCCCAGGATGCCGATGCCGATGCCCGGCCCGAGGGCGCCCAGCCCCATAGCCAGCCCCGCCGCTAAATATTTAACTGCTTGTGGGTCCATATTGTTCCTCCTTATTTAGGTAACGTAATAATATTCCCTTAATGCGCTTCTTCCTCGTGAGAAGAAACGGCCATGGAAACAAAAGCCAGCGTCAGGCCGCTGAATACCAGCGCCTGGATGAAGCCGACAAGTAACTCCAGCCCGTAAACTACCCAACCCACGGCCATGGGCAGCAGGAAAGCCGCCACCATGATCAAGACTTCCCCGGCCGTCATATTGCCAAAGAGACGGAAGGTAAAACTGACGATGCGGATAAGCTCGCTGAGCGCTTCCAGCACCCCCACGAAAATATCGATAACGCCGGAGAACAGCCCGGTCAGGCCCTGCTTGACCTTGCCCCTGAACACCTGCCCGATGCTGCGGAAAAACCCGCCCAGGTTAAAGAACTTGCGAAGGTATTTGATGCCCAGAGACCTCAGCCCGTAATACTCCACAAAGACAAAGGAGACCAGGGCGATGGCTAACGGCGTATTCAAATCCGTATTGGAACCACGCAGCAGCTCATATTCCTGCCCGTGGATATGAATCTGTATCGAACCAAAGCCGGGTATCAGGCTGAGCCAGGCGTTGAAAGCCACGAAGAGAAAGATGGTGCAGACCACCGGGAAGAACTTACGCCCGTTCTTCTCCCCGGCCACGCTGACGCAGAAATCATATATCCAGCCCAAAACAAACTCGAAGACGGCCTGTAACCTGCCCGGCACGAGCTTCATGCGGCGGGTTATCAGCCAGCTGCCCAGCGCCAGGAAAACGACGGTTATCCAGCCGGCGAGCATGGTATTGGTAATGGGCAGACCGAAAAGGTGGAAAAGTACCGGCGCGGGAAGTTCCGGCGCCGGGGAAGGAGAACTCAACCATGAGGGCAGATCGATACCGGGAAATAGTTTCTGCCCGATGCCCCCCGCCAGGAAGCCGATGACGACAATCGCCAGAGCGATGACGGCGCCGATGATTAAAACCGGAAACGAACAGCCTAGAAAGCCGCGCTTCTTGGGTGAAGTCACTAGCCGTGCTCCTCGTTCTGATTATTTTTCAAGAGGGGTTTTATCATGCGATACACACCGTAAACGGCAATCACCAAACCCGCCACTAAACCGATAATCATGAACAGCGGCCTTTTACCCCCCAGCCACCAGCCGGCCAATGTCCCCCCGACGATACAGGTCGCAATATAAAAGCCAATACCGGTTATCCGGAGCGCCGGTATCCATTTTCCCATACCAACCTCCCTGCGCCCCCGCCTTAAAGATGATATCAGAACTAGAGACCGCCGGTCAAATAAACCCGGCTTGAGGATATAGTACCTGAGGCACAAGGAAACATGGCTAAACCAAAGCTGAAAAGCGGCGTTCTCAGCCGGCGCGGAGGCGGTAAGCCGGCGGGGTATTTTCCCCTGCCCGGGCGGATGCACACGGTCATCCCGATGCTATCGGGACTGCCTCAGCCTGACATTCCATACAAGAGCAGCGGCTAGGCTTTCCTGCCTTTGAAGGGTACTTTGCCGAAACTGCCGACCGATACCTCGCCGGAGATATCGCTACCGGCTACCTTGCCCTGGTAAGCCAGCGCCATTTTGCCCATAGGCGTGTTTACTTCCGCGTTCCAGGAGACCTCGTCCCCTTTAACGGCGCCGCCGGTGAAGCTCACGTTGTCCGTGGCACTGACCATAGTGCCGCTGAGCTTGTCCCCGTCCGCCTTTAGCGTTAAAGTCAGTTCCTGCTTGCCCATCGGGGTATCAACTTCCACTTTGTAAGTGCCGTCAACCGCCATGATAACGCCTCCTCATTATTATGTTATCCCGCCGGGATACGCCTATATTAGTCTCATGGCACCGGGTTGTCAAACAAAAAAGCCCCGATTTAGCATCGGGGCTTAAAGGGCGGGGACAGGGGCGCTTACGACTTGCGCTTATCGAAGTCGTCAAGGTCAAGGGTGTTGATGAAATCATAGAAAGCGGACATTTTCTTTTTCATGTCCTCGTCGTTGACCCTGGGCGGTTTGCCATCGGACTCATCCTTATCGTCGAAGATGGGCTTGCCGGTCTCGCCGTCCAGCAGGATGCCGGCCTTGTCCAGCACCGATTCGTCAGCGTAAATGGGCACACTGGTCCTGACGGCCAAGGCCAGGGCATCACTGGGGCGGGAGTCCACCTCCAGCTGCTTGCCTTCTATATCCAGGATAACCTTGGCGAAAAAGGTATCATTCTTCAAATCATTAACGATAATGGAGTTGACGGCGGCGCCGAGGGTATCAATAACCGAGTTGAGCAGGTCATGGGTAAGGGGGCGGGGCACGGCCACCCCCTGGAGTTTCACGGCAATGGCATCAGCTTCAGCCGGGCCTATCCAGATGGGCAGATAGCGGTCAGACATTTTTTCTTTAAGAATCACCACCCGCTGGTAGTTCATCAAACTAACACGAATGCTGTCAATCGTCATTTCTATCATGGCAAAGCCTCCCTACCCGTATCACACCCATATTTTTAATTCTAAACCCCCATTATCCAACTGTCAAATAGATATTGTACTAAAGGCGGTACAATTTTAGGGGAAAAACGCCGGGCGGGGCGGGGGATGCCCAGCATCACAGCGCCAATCATGCTGTTGCGCCACGCCTAAATAGGTGTTTTTTAAGCGTTATTGGAAGGCGTCATTATTGCGCCTTTACGGCCAATGGACTGATAATATTAATGCAACTTATTTCAAGCTAAGGGGAGGTCTGTAAACATAGCCGCCGAATATGCTATAATAGAGAATCACCCTGCCCAAAATACCCACATTAAAGCGGAGGACAGAGCATGAGTCAAAAACCCAAGGCAGTAGTATGGTTCAAGGATGTTACCAAGAATGACATACCTCTGGTAGGAGGTAAAGGCGCCAACCTCGGAGAAATGACCAACGCTGGAATACCAGTACCCCCCGGATTTATCGTAACCTCATCAGCCTATTTTGATTTCGTCGAAAAAGCCAATCTGCAAGACAAAATCAAGTCGCTCTTAATCCCTCTGGACGTGCATGACAGCAAAATGCTGCAAGAAGTCGCCGCCAAAGTACAGAAGCTCATCACGGATGCCAAAATGCCCGCAGAAACCGCCAAAGCAATAGAAAAAGCCTACGTAGAAATGGGCAAGGGGCTGGTAGCCGTGAGGTCTTCAGGCACGGCGGAGGACCTGCCGGAGGCATCTTTCGCCGGGCAGCAGGCCACTTTCCTGAACGTGCAGGGAGAAAAAGAGGTGGTGGAGGCCGTCCAGGGATGCTGGGCATCGCTTTTCGGCGCCCGCGCTATCTTCTACCGCCATGAGCAGGGCTTCGACCATTTTAAGGTGGGCATAGCCGTGCCGGTACAGCGCATGGTGCAATCCGAGGCAGCCGGCGTCATGTTTACCGTGGAACCCACCACCAGCAACAAGGAAAAGATTACCATCGAGGCTGTCTTGGGGCTGGGCGAGATGATTGTCTCCGGTGATGTCACCCCGGACCATTACAGCATCGGCAAGAAAGACCTGAAAATCCTGAAAAAAGAAATCAAGAAACAGGAATGGAAACTGGTCAAGAAGCAGGGCGGACACGGCAAGAGCGATAATGTCAAGATAGACCTGACCAAAGAAGAACAGGCCCGGCAAAAAATTACCGACGCTGAAATAGTTGAGCTGGCTAAAATAGGGCTTACCCTGGAAAAACACTATAACTTTCCGCAGGATGTAGAGTGGGCCACGGAACACGGCAAAATCTACATCGTACAGACCCGCCCGATAACCACGCTCACGGAAACAGCCGGGGCTACTCATGACATCGATGCCCCGGTGCTTCTTTCCGGAGCGCCGGCCAGTCCCGGTGTAGCCAACGGGCCGGTGAAAATCGTGCCGGACCCCTCCGAGATAGATAAAGTGCTGGAAGGCGATATCCTGGTGGCGGAAATGACCACACCGGACTTCGTCCCGGCCATGAAACGCGCCGCCGCCATTGTTACCGACCGCGGCGGGAGGACGGCGCACGCCGCCATCGTCAGCCGCGAGCTGGGCATACCCTGCGTGGTGGGTTGCGAGAAAGCCACCACCACCCTTAAAGACGGCCAGATAATCACCGTGGACGGCGGTAACGGCAAGGTATATGACGGCAAGATAGAAGTTGCCTCTGACGTTAAAATACGCGCCCGGGGCGAGGTGGTAACCAAGACCAAGCTCCTGGCCAACCTGGCCCAGCCGGAAATAGTGGAGCGGGTAGCCAAGCGGGACGTGGACGGCATCGGCCTGTTGCGCGCCGAGTTCATGATCGCCGCAATCGGCGAGCACCCGAGCTACATGATTGAACAGGGCCGCGGGCAAGAGTTCGTCGATAAGCTGGCCGCCAGCCTGACTTTATTCGCTAAAGCTTTCCACCCCCGCCAGGTGGTCTATAGAACCAACGATTTCAAGTCCAACGAATACGCGGCGCTCAAGGGCGGCGCCAAGTTCGAGCAGCCCGAGGAAAATCCGATGATAGGCTACCGCGGCGCCTCGCGGTATATCACGGACATCGCCACGTTCAAGCTGGAGCTGGCCGCCATCAAGAAGGTTAGAGAGAAATACGATAACCTCTGGGTGATGATTCCCTTCGTCCGCACCGTTTCAGAAATGGAACGCACCGTGAAAATCATGGCGGAGGAGGGGCTGAAACGCTCGCCGACCTTTAAGCTCTGGATGATGTGCGAGATTCCTTCCAACGTTATCCTGCTGGACAAATTCATCGCCGTGGGCATCGACGGCATCTCCATAGGCTCCAACGACCTTACCCAGCTGACGCTGGGCATCGACCGCGACAGCGCCAGGCTGGCCGCCAGCTTTGACGAGCGCAACGAGGCGGTGATGCTTTCCATCGAGAAAGTGGTGAAGACCTGTAAGCAATTGGGCGTTACCTGCTCCATCTGCGGGCAGGCGCCGTCCGTCTATCCGGAGATTACCCAGAAGCTGGTGGAGTGGGGCGTGACCTCTGTATCCGTCAGCCCGGACATGATTGACCTGACGCGGGATATCATCGCCGCGGCGGAAGCGAAACTGGGCGTAAAATAGACTTTTTTCCTCTCAAGTGCTATCTTAGGGGCGGGTTAATAACCCGCCCCTGCTTTTTGTTCGTGATTCGTTTTGTAATTTTGCCCTTTTTTAAAAATTATTTTCTTTATAGCCGGACCGGACGATTTTACAGCTAAATACAAATATTTGTTTTTAGCACTCCAGCTTCAATTCGTTTCGTCAATTTTATCGGCATGATGTCGATTTAGCTACGCTTCGTTCCGGCAATTTTTTTAATTTATGCATTTGTTTTATGTTAAGTTGTGTTCTTCTTAAAAAACCCCTTAATCACCCTTTACTAAAGACCAGCTATAAAAAGTCAAGAGGCAAAATTAAAAATGCCAAGTGAGAAAAACCCCATCGGTATCGGTTGATATAATCGCGCCTGTTTTCTCATACAGACTAACCGCAGGTATATTTGAGCGACCGGTTGGGACAAACATTTTCATGATGTGCTTATTATTGCACAAAGCCTTTAATCGTTCGACAAGAGCTGTTCCCACGCCCTTTTTCCGACATTCGTCAATCACCGTAATGTCATATAGAAACATCATAGATTGCTCTCTGTCAGGCCGCTGCAATTCATAGGCAAACAAATAACCAATAGCCCTTTCATCGTCAACGGCTACCAGTAAATAATTAAGAGGGCTTGCAAGAAACAACCGCATCGCAGTGGGGGTGGTCAACTCAACCGGCAGATTATCTACAGCACATTTAATGGTTTTCATTGCATTAACGGCTAAATCTACATGATTTAAGTTGCAATGGATAATGTTCACCGGGTTACCTTCTGATTCTTAACGGCTATACAACCTCATTAGATATGCAGCGCACAATCGCTATCCAGCTCATTCGTATCTAACCGTAAGGACAGAGGTGCAATTCTTTAGTACGAAGCCAAGCTCCAAGGAGGAAGTACTGCGCCCTCTGTCTGTTACGCTCATTATCCCATCTCCAACACAGGATAACAAGGTTTTCATACGGTGCTCTTGTCAAAAACACCACAAATTCACTATACGTGGAGGAGACTGGAGTAGAGAAGCACACAGTAGAAAGTTTACGGCAGCACAGGCAGAAAAGGAAGAGGGTTTTGTCCAACCTCACCCCCTTTAGTTCCCCCTCTCCGTTGACAGAGAGGGGGATTATAAAAACCCTCTCCTGTCTCCCTTTGCGAAAGGGCGAAGATGTTATTTTTGGTGTTGCCTTTTGACGGCTGCTATTGTAGCATATCCTCAAAACCCCTGGAGTGTATCAACAATGCCCGACTGGTTAACCCAACTGAAAACCCAGATGGCGGAAATAACCCTCCCTCCTGCCCGTAAAATATGGTCCGGCGAATCTGCGGACGACGAACCGTTTTATAACTACAGGCTCCAGCACGTAGAACAGGTAGAACGGGACGCGCGCCGTTTATTAAAGGCTTACGGCGGTGATGAAGATATCGTTCTGGCATCCGTCTGGATTCATGACCGGTACCAACCGCAATATGAAGGTGAAAACCACGGCCCCCGGGCGGCGGAATGGGCAGAAAAGAACCTAAGCAAAACAGGCTTCCCCGCCGCTAAAGTTCCCGCCGTGGTTTACGCCGTATCCAAACACTCCAATCCTCCACATACAATACCAGAAAGCGCCAAAGAAGCGCGACTCCTTTGGGACGCTGACAAGATGGGCAAGACCGGCGCGCTTTGGGTGGTGTACCTGTTAAGCGGCGCCCCGGCCTTCCCCCAACAAAGAGTTGATTTCCCCTGGGTTGTCCGGGAGATGCGTTCATGGGACGGACCATCGGGAGGGCTTAAAGACATCTTGTACTTCCCTCTTTCACGGGAAATAGCGCAGGAAAGACACAGTGCTTTTAAAGCATTTTTCACCGCATTGGAACAGGAAACTGGTGAACCGGGATGATTGAAGATTTAAATATCCGCCAGTTCACCGAAGAGAAAGAGGAAGACCTTTCCCTGTTTGCCGTAAAGAGCAAGATGTCCCGCGGGCGGCAGCGCCCGGAAGCGCCCGACCCCATCCGCACCTGTTTCCAGCGCGACCGCGACCGCATTATCCACTGCAAGTCCTTCCGGCGGCTGAAGCACAAGACGCAGGTCTTTATCGCGCCGCTGGGCGACCATTACGTGACCCGGCTCACCCACACGCTGGAGGTATCGCAAATCGCCCGGACTATTTCACGGGCGCTGAATCTGAACGAAGACCTGACCGAGGCCATCGCGCTGGGGCATGACCTGGGGCATACCCCTTTCGGGCACTGGGGGGAGGACACGCTGGACGAGCTTTACAGCGAGGGCTTCCGCCATAACGAGCAAAGCCTGCGCATCGTGGAGCTGCTGGAAAAGGACGGGCGGGGTCTCAACCTGACCCTGGAGGTGCGGGACGGCATCGTCAGCCACTCCAAGAGCGAGGTGGCCGTCCTGGGCAAGGACTGGGGAAGTGTCGGCACGCTGGAGGGAGAGGTGGTCAAGATATCGGACATGGTGGCTTACATCAACCATGACATCGGGGACGCCATCCGCGCCGGCATCCTCACGGAGTCGGACCTGCCCGCGGCGGCGGTTAAAACACTCGGTAATTCCCACTCCCGGCGCATTAATACGATGGTCACGGACATCGTCCGAAGCTCCTGGGACGTGCGTATTTGTGATATAATGTCAACGAGACCCCCGCTTAAAATGAGCCCGGCGGTAATGTCCGCCGCCGAGACGCTGCGGGACTTCCTTTTCACGCGGGTCTACAACCCGAGCACCGGGCGGCCGGAAGCCGAAAACGCCAGGAACGTTATCATTTTCCTGTACGAATATTTTAACCGGCACGCGGACCGGCTGCCGCCGGAGTACCGTATTCATGCGGATACGGTGGCGCGGGGGGTGGTGGATTATATAGCCGGTATGACGGACCAGTACGCTTTAAGGCTGGCGGGAGAGCTGGGACACCGGGATAACAGGTAAACAACCAACATAAACAACACAGGACATAGCTAAACAGAGCGATTTTCCCCAAAAAGTCTATACATCGAATTGGCTTAGCGGTATAATTAGGCTGTGCCAACGGTGATGAAGCTAAAAGGATTCCGGTTTTTCTTTTTCAGTAACGATGCCAGTGAGCCGGTTCATATTCACGTCGAGTCCGATGACAAATATGCCAAATTCTGGCTTGAGCCGGTACAGTTAGCCAAATCGGTCGGCTACAATGCCAGGGAACTGAGCTAAATAAGAAGATTGATAACGGAGAATATCGGTGCTATGAGGAGGAGGTGGGATGAATATTTCAGTCACCAGGACTGAGGCGATGGCTACCGAGGTATGGTTCGACGCTGACATGATGCATGTACGCTTGTTGGACGGGAGAGAAATCAATGTACCGGTCGAATGGTTTCCCAAGCTGCGTAATGCCACCGAAGCGCAAAAAAAGAACTGGAGACTCATCGGCAAGGGCATCGGCATACACTGGGAAGATATAGATGAGGATATTCTGGTAGCCTCACTATTGACCGTATAAAAAATCAGGTACGCTTTAAGGCTGGCGGAAGAACTGAAGAAATAACGATTAGCTATATTTTTTGATTACCATTATAGATTATAACGACCGACCTCTCCCCCTAACCCCCTCTCCGTTTACAGAGAGGGGGAACTGAAAAGGGGACTAAATAACACAATGATTACCATTATCGATTATAACGCGGGTAATATCAGAAGCGTCCTGCGCGCCTGCGCGGAGGTGGGGGTGAAAGCCGCCATCACCGGCGACCCCCAGGCGGTAGCCCTGGCGGAGAAAATCATTTTCCCGGGGGTGGGGGCGGCGCCGAGCGCCATGGCACACCTGCAAAAAACGGGGCTGGACGCCGCGCTGAAAAACGCCTTTAACGCCGGGGTGCCGGTGCTGGGCATCTGCATCGGCACACAGATTATCCTGGATTCTTCCGAGGAAGGCCCGCAAAAGTGCCTGGGGCTGGTGGCGGGGCAAACGGTGCGTTTCCGGCTCCGGGACAAAACGCTGAAAATACCGCACATCGGCTGGAACGAGGTTAAAGTGGTCAAAGCCCATCCCCTGCTGGAAGGCATCAAGCCGGGGGACGAGTTCTATTTTGTCCACTCTTTTTACCCCCGGCCGGCCCAACAAGAAAATGTTTACGCCGTGGCGGAATACGGCGGGGACTTTTGCTGCGCGCTGGGGTATAAAAACCTCTTCGCCACCCAGTTCCACCCGGAAAAGAGCGGTCGGCTGGGGCTGGAGTTTTTGGGGAGGTTTGCCCGGTGGGAGGGGAAGCAGTAGAGATGTCATTCTGACGCGGGTCAGAATCCACCCCCTTTTTTCCTGGATTCCAGCCGGAGTTTACCCCGTACGACGATACGGGGCCGGAACGACAACAGGACTGGTAATGGTTTATTATGTTAAGTAAAAGACTGGTAATCTGCCTGGACGTCCGCGGCGGCAAGCTCGCCAAGAGCGTGAAATTCGTGGATACCAAGGACATCGGCGACCCCGTGGCCAAAGCCCGCCAGTACTACGAGGACGGCGTGGACGAGCTGGTCTTCTATGACATCACCGCCTCCCGGGAAGAGCGGGACATCATGATAGACCTGGTGGAAAAAGCGGCCTCGCAAATCTTTATCCCCTTCTCGGTGGGGGGCGGCATACGCTCGGTGGAAGACGCCACCAAGCTGCGCAACGCCGGGGCGGAAAAGGTAAACGTGAACACCGCCGCCGTCAAGCGCAAGGAGGTAATCGCGGAAATATCCCGCGCCATCGGGGCGCAGAGCACCATCCTCTCCATGGACTTGCGGCAGGCCCAAGTCACTAAAGAAATCCCCTCCGGCTACGAGATTGTCATTAACGGGGGCGTAACGCCCACGGGCATCGACGCTTTGTGGTGGGCGCAGGAAGGGGAACGGCTGGGGGCGGGCGAGCTGGTTATCAACTCCATCGACGCCGACGGCACCAAGGAAGGGTACGAGATAAAGCTTACCCGGCTGATCGCGGACGCGGTAAGCATACCGGTAATCGCCTCCGGCGGGGCGGGCAAGCCCGAGCATTTATACGACGTGCTGACGGAAGGCCATGCGGACGCCGCGCTGGTGGCGTCAATCACCCACTACGGGGAGTACACCTGCCGCCAGCTTAAAGAGTACCTCCACGGGCGCGGTATCAAGATGAGGATGAATTATTAGCTAGTTTACAGTAGACAGTTAACAGTTTTCAGTTGACAGTGGGGGAAAAGGGGTGGGGTCTGTAAACTGTAAACTTCCCCTTTTCTTCTAAAACTGTTAACCTATTTCCCCTATCCCCCTTTAAAATCTGATATAATATATATTTGCCATCATGAGTGTTATCGACGAAGTAAAACAGAAAATAGACATCGCCGAGGTTGTCGGGCAGTACACCACGCTGAAAAAAGCGGGGCGCAACCTGACGGCGCTCTGCCCCTTCCACAGCGAGAAAACGCCCTCCTTCTTCGTTTTCCCGGAGCGGCAGAGCTGGCACTGCTTCGGCGCCTGCAGCACCGGCGGGGACGTCTTTTCCTTCCTGATGAAAAAAGAGGGGCTGGAGTTCGGGGAGGCGCTGCGGCGGCTCGCCCTGAAGGCGGGCGTCGCTTTACCGGAGAAATCCGCGCCCGGCGTCAGGAAAGAGGAAAAAGAGGAGTACTACCAGGTCAATGACGCCGCCGCCATGTATTTTCACAACCTGCTGCTCAACTCCCCGGCGGCGGCCAAAGCCAAAAGCTACGTGGAGCAACGGGGGCTGACCGCCACGTCCATCTCCGATTTTCAGTTGGGCTACAGCCTGGACAGCTGGGACGCCTTAAAGCTTTACCTGATGGAGCGGGGCTACAGCGAAAAACTGCTGGTCACCGCCGGACTGCTTTACGAAAACGAGAAAGGCAAGACGACCGACCGCTTCCGCGGCAAGCTGATGATTCCCATCCGGGACGCGCGGGGTCGGGTAACGGGGTTCGGTTCCAGGGTGCTGGACGATTCCCAACCCAAGTATATCAACTCGCCGCAGACGCCGACCTTCGACAAGAGCGGGACGCTTTACGGCATCGACCGCGCCGCCGCGGAGATAAGAAAGCAGGACAAAGCCATCATCATGGAAGGCTACATGGACGTCATCACGGCTCACCAATGCGGCGTCACCAACGCCGTGGCCTCCATGGGCACGGCCATTACGGAAACGCAGGTCAACATCCTGAAAAAGCTCAGCAAGAACCTGTATCTATCGCTCGATGCGGACGCCGCCGGCGAGGAAGCCATGCTGAGAACGGTGGGCTATGAGAACGTTATAGGCGCGGAGATAAAAGTCATCCGGCTGCCGGAAGGCAAAGACCCGGACGAGGTGATGCTGGAGGACATGAACAGCTGGGATGCGTTCGTGGCCGCCGCCGTGCCGCTGATAGATTTCATGTTTGAAAAGACGGTGGGCAAACTAGACATTACCAGCGCCGGGGGCAAGTCCAAAGCAGTGGACGGTCTGCTGCCGGTGCTGGCCGCCATTAACGACCCCATCCGGCAGGCGCATTACCTGCAAAAGCTGGCGGCCCTGGTAAAAGTGGACATGGATACCATCAAGGCTTCACTGGGCCGGCTGAAGCCTTCACCCGTTAAACGCAGGACCGCGGCGCCGAATCCGGCCCTGACGGGCACGCGGGCGGCGGCATCCGGCGTGCGGGAGGAGTATTTCCTGTGCCTGCTGCTGCTGCACCCGGAGCTGAAAAACAGCCGGGAAGATTTATCCGACTATATTATAAACAGTGAAAACCGGGAGATTTACCGCGCCTGCCAGGAATGCGCGGACATACCGGCGCTTAAAGAGCGCCTGGACCCCGCCATCCACGAGCACCTGGACGCCATTTTAAACAAGACCATGCCCACCGCGAAAAACAACGTCGAGGGCAGGTTTAACGATTGCGTCATGGTGTTGAGGAAGACCTACCTCAGGAACCTGGCCGCCCGGCGGGCGGAATCCGGTGAGTCCGGAGAGTCCGGGGTGGACACCACGCGCCTGGAAGAAGACGTGGCCATCAGCAATCAACTGCGGGAACTGGACTCCCGTAAGCTCAAGCAGCGTAACGCTACCCTCGGCAAGATAAGGAGATAACCCATGGAAACAGAAAAGAACGGTATGGACTCGCTGCGTAGCGGCGACAATTTTGAAGAAATACAGCACCCGAATTTAATGGACTCCGAAGAAAAACCGGACGCGATATTCGGCGCGGCGCTGGGCACGGACGAGGAGATGGAAGGCGAAGACATACCCGAACCCGACGAGCTTTGGGAAAAAGGCAAGGGCTACGAGGACGGCAAGGACGACAGCAGCCTGGATATAGACCTGGAAATGCCGGCGGAGGAAGTGGCCGAGCAGGACATCACCGACGACCCCGTGCGCATTTACCTCCATGAAATAGGCAGGGTGCACCTGCTGACCGCCGAGGATGAAAAGAACCTGGCCAAACGCATGGAAGAAGACAAGTACATCAAAATCATCCGGCGCGAGTTCAACCAGAAAAACGGGCGCCAGCCCACGGCGGCGGAAATTATCACCGCCATCCTGCAAAACATGGCGCAGTCCTCCGAGCTGGTCCATCAGCTCCAGGAAAAGCTCGGGCTGCACAAGAACAAGAGCTTTATCAAAAGCGTTTATGATGAAAAACTCCAGGAGACCATCGATAACTCCATCGACCCCCTGGAAGTGCATGACTTCGCCGCCAAGATGGGCAAGACGGTATCCGAAACGGAAGATATGCTGGTGCGGCTTTCCATGGGCAGCCGGCTGCTCCCGAACGAAGCCCGCACCGCCATCAAACACGATATCAACCTGACGGACATGGACAAGCTGGTAACGGACCAGGACTTCAACAATTTCCTGCAAGCCCATGAAAGGCAGTTCTCTTCCTATATCAGTGAAGTCACCTATGAAGGCAAAAAAGCGGAGCGGCACCTTATCGAGGCCAACCTGCGCCTGGTGGTGAGCGTGGCCAAGAAGCACATCGGGCGCGGCATGTCTCTGCTCGACCTTATCCAGGAGGGCAACATCGGGCTGATGCGGGCGGTGGAAAAGTTCGACTACCGCAAGGGTTACAAATTCAGCACCTACGCCACCTGGTGGATACGGCAGGCGCTGACCCGCGCCATTGCGGACCAGGCCCGCACCATCCGCATACCGGTGCACATGGTGGAAACCATCAACCGCCTTTTGAGAATCAGCCGCCGCCTGGCCCAGGAGTACGGGCGGGAGCCCACCTCAAGAGAGATAGCCAAAGAGATGGAAGTCTCCAGCGACAAGGTACGGGAAATCGTTAAAGTTTCCCAGCTCCCCATTTCCCTGGAGTCCCCCATCGGCGAGGAAGAGGACAGCCCGCTGGGCAACTCTATTGAAGACCGCAACGCCCTGCCGCCGGTGGACATCGCCTCCAAGCAGCTATTGAAGGAGCAAATCGAGGACGTTCTCGGCACCCTTACCCCCCGCGAGCAGCGCGTATTACAGCTAAGATTCGGGCTGGAAGACGGGCGCAGCCGCACTCTAGAGGAAGTGGGGGTGGAGTTCAACGTGACACGAGAGCGCATCCGCCAGATTGAAGCCAAAGCGTTACGCAAGCTGCGCCACCCCTCCCGCAGTCGCAAACTTAAGGACTACCTGGAGTAGCCGGCGAGCTGTCATTGCGGGCCATCCCGGCGCGTCCCGGCAGCCATGTCAGCGAGCCGGGAAGCACGGCGTTTACACGGAGCGGAGCGAGTTCGCGCCTGGCAACGACGCGTGTTTGGGGCAGATATTAACCAAATATTATCCCAAGCAGACATTTCCTTCAATTAACTGTTTTATTTGTTACTTTCTTGTGCTATAATACGAAAACCATGAAAACAAACGTATTATCTCTGAAAAGGAGAAGGAGCGGGCTCTTTTAATTAGCAGCGCAGGTGTTCCGTCGGTTTTTAGTAAAGGGGCTTAAAAAGCCCCTTTTTTATTATCACAAGAGGTGACTGAAATTAAAAAATTTTTTGTAATGTGGTCCAGCCAGGCGTTTTCCTTAATTGGGAGCGCGGTAGTGGAGTTCGCCCTGGCCTGGTATTTGACCAGGGAAACCGGCCGCGCCACGATACTGGCTACCGCCGTGATACTGGCTTTGATTCCTTCGATCGTTTTAGGGCCGTTTATCGGGCCGTTCATCGACCGCTGGGACCGGAAGAAAATCATGATTTTCTCCGACCTTTTCGTCACCCTGGTAACGGTGGGGCTGATGTTTCTTTTCTTAACAAAACAGATAGAAATCTGGCATATCTATGCCGCCATGGTATTAAGAGCCATCGGGCAGGCATGCCAGTTCCCGGCCATGATGGCTTCCGTCTCCATCATCGTGCCGGATAAAGACCTGGCGCGGGCCAACGGGCTTAACGAGACACTGAACGGCATTATCAACATCGGGGCCCCGCCCCTTGGCGCTTTTCTGATGGAAATGCTCCCCATGCAAAGGGTACTGGCCGTGGACATCGTGACGGCGGCAATCGCCATCATCTGCCTGCTCTTCATAACCATACCGCGGCCGGCGCGCACTACCCTGGCCGCCAAGGCTAACGTCATCGGGGACATGCTGCAAAGCTTCCGCTACGTATGGTCGAGGCGCGGCCTGGCCCTGCTGTTGGGGCTGGTAGGTCTTTACGGTCTTTTTACCACGCCCGCCTTTACCCTGCTGCCCATCCTGGTGAACAACCAACTGGGCGGGGACGTGCTCAAACTGGGGTGGCTGAACTCCTGCTTCGGGGTGGGGATGATTTTAGGGGGGCTATTGCTGGGGATATGGGGCGGTTTCAAAAAACGCATCCTTACTTCCACGCTGGGACTGGTAATCATAGGCATCTCGATGGTCGGGCTGGGATTTACATCAGAGAGGCTTTACTATTTTGCCCTGTCCGTAAATTTGCTGTTGGGAGCCGGTATCGCTATCGCCAACGCGCCTTTCTGGGCAATTATGAACTCCGTGGTGGCTAAAGACATGCAGGGGCGTGTTTTTTCACTGTTAAGCTCGATAAACGGGGTGATGGTCCCGCTGGGGCTGGCTATCGCCGGGCCGCTGGCGGATAAAATAGGCGTGCGCTGGATATTTATCATCTGCGGCGCAGGCTTTATGATTATAACGCCGCTGCAGCTTTCCAGCCGGCATATTATGAATGTGGAAAGCCTTTCAGCGGAATAACTATATTGCAGAGGTTGCGTTATATAATGTAGAAAGATTAATAAAGAGGGTTACTGATATGACTGGAATTAAATTAGTTTGCACTTCAATCATTATAGTTATCCTGATGCTGGCAGGCGGCGCCTGCTCCAGTACCACCTATACCGAGGAGCAAAGCCGCGCCATCGCCGAAGAATTTGCTAAAGTGGAAGCTACCTATATCTTTGATGGTACGCCGTGGTCTTTTAAGCTGACGGATACCACGGAGGCGGAAGGCGGGTGGCAATTTACCTATGAGTACGTTAGCTCCCATGCCGGCTACGGCGACCGGGACGGGCAGATGCTGGCCCAGGTAGAAACGAATCACACGGCGGTAATCACGGTGGTGAAGGGCAAGGTAACTACGGCGGTGATGGACAAGGCCTGGGACATGGTAAAGCAGCAGATGGTCTACGATATGGTGATAGACCTGATGCCGATAGAGGAAGTGACGGCCGACCTGCTGTTATCAAACCCGCCGCAAATCGGCGTTTACATCAAGGGCGGCCTGCGGGACGGCTGCACCATTTTTCATGACCTTAAGATAACGAGGGATGGAGATGTTATCAACATCGAGGTCACCACCCAGCACCCCAAAGACGCCGTTTGCCCGGCGGTCTATACCTACTTCGAGACGAACATCAGCCTGGGCACCGATTTTACTTACGGCACCACTTACACCATCAATGTGAACGACTATACCACCACGATTGATTATTAGGCGGGGGGACAGTTTTAACTTTAGCGTTTTGAGCTTTGAGCTACCTAAACATCCCCATCATGTTTTTAGGGAGCTTGCCGCCCATGCCCATCTTCACAATTTTTTTACATCTGCGCGTACATATTGCTTCATTTGACCCACTTATTCTCAAGCCTCTATAATTAGTGATTATTATCTTTACTCCTAAGCCGTCTCCCAATATCATATGAGAGAATAACCGCGTTGAAGAAGTTTTTTGTTCTCTGGTCCAGCCAGGCGTTTTCCATATTCGGCAGTTCCGTGGTGGGATTTGCGCTGGCATGGTATCTGGCCAAAGAGACCGGCTCCGCCACGGTACTTTCCATGGCTATGCTGGCAAACCTGCTTCCGCAGGTTGTCCTCGGTCCCTTTATCGGGCCATTCATCGACCGGTGGAACCGCAAGAAGATTATGATCTACAGCGACCTCGTCACGGCGCTGCTGACGCTGGTGCTGGTAGTGGCATTTTATACCGGTGCTATTCAAGTCTGGCTGATTTACGTTATCATGGTCGGCAGGTCTATAGGCGGGTCTTTCCAGCGTCCGGCTTTGAGCGCTTCCATGCCCATGATCGTGCCGGACAAACATTTGGTAAGAGCTAACGGGCTCAATATGACGCTCAATGGCGCTATAAATATCGTTGCGCCTATGGCCGGGGCGCTCTTAATGGAAGCACTTAAAATGCAGTGGGTGCTTTCCGTGGATATCATTACGGCGGTAATTGCCGTAGGCTGTTTGCTTCCGCTGGCCATACCGCAGCCGCCGCGTACTGGTACACTAGATAAGCCGAATTATTTTGCAGACTTGAGGCAGGGTTTCCGCTACATCGCATTATGGCGGGGTCTGTTGTATCTGCTTATTCTGATTGCGATATTGATGTTCTTTGCCGCGCCGGTAAATGCTCTGCGTCCATTGTTCGTGACGCAATATTTTGGCGGGGATGTACTAAAACTCGGCTGGTTGGGGACAGTTGCTTCGGTTGGTACTATCGGCGGTGGGCTGCTTCTAAGCGCCTGGGGCGGATTCAAGCGGCGTATTATTACCTCTTTGATTGGCATAATGATCCAGGGTCTCACAGTGTTTGTCTTCGGCTTTACCACGGAAAGTCTTTTCTTCCTGGCCCTGGCGATGGTGTTTATTTCAGGTTTGAGCGGGGCCATCCTCAACGCGAACATCGGGGCTATAATACAATCGGTGGTGGCTAAAGACATGCAGGGAAGGGTAGTTTCTTTACAATACGCTCTCGGCGGGTCAATGACGCCACTGGCGCTGGTGATTGCCGGGCCGGTTGCCGATGCTATCGGTTTACGGACGATATGGTACGTTTGCGGAGCGGTAATGTTCTTATTAACCGGCGCCGCGTTCTTTTCCCGCGATATAATGAATATTGAAAATCAGAAGGCAGTAGAGAAACCTGCGGTTGATAGTTAACAGTCTACAGTTAATAGTAAACAGTAACCCTATCCCCTTTTCCCCCTCCAAAAACTAGTAACTGAGCAACTAATAGCTAAAAACTACTGCTTCCCGAACATCCCCATCATGTTTTTAGGGAGCTTGCCGCCCATGCCCATTTTGACCAGCTTCTGCATCTGGGAGAACTGGTTTAATAGCTGATTGACATCGTGCGTCTGGGTGCCGCTGCCCCGGGCGATGCGCTTGCGCCGGCTCCCCCCTATTATCCCGGGGTTCTTTCTTTCCTGCGGCGTCATGGAAAGAACGATGGCTTCCACTTTCTTGAGCTGAGCTTCCTGGGCGCCGTCCGGCAGCTTGGCCGCCAGCTTACCCATGCCCGGCAGCATTTCCGCCAGGTGGGAAATAGGGCCCATTTTCTTGATGGCTCTAAGCTGCTCTAAAAAGTCCTCCAGGTCGAACCCGGACTTGCGTATCTTTTTCTGGAGCTCCAGCGCCTTCTTTTCGTCCAGGGTCTTTTCCGCTTTCTCGATGAAGGTGAGGACATCACCCATGCCCAGGATGCGGGAAGCCAGCCGGTCCGGGTAGAAAGGCTCGAAGTTGTCCGCCTTTTCCCCCATCCCGATAAACTTAATCGGCACGCCGCTGACCCACCTTATGGAAAGCGCGGCGCCGCCGCGGGCATCGCCGTCCATCTTGGTCATGATGAGCCCGGTAACGTTGACCCGGGTGTGGAACTCCTCCGCCACGCGCACGGCGTCCTGGCCGGTCATGGCGTCCACCACCAGCAGCACCTCGTCCGGCTTGATGACCTTTTTCACCTGCTCCAGCTCCGCCATCAGATCCTCGTCGATGTGGAGTCGGCCGGCGGTATCGACGATGACATGGGTAGCGGCGATGCGTTTGGCCTCGGCCATGCCGTGGGCGGCGATGTCTTTAGAGGAGTTTTTAGGGTCTTCATGGAACACCGGCACCTCAAGCTGCTTGCCTAAAGTTACCAGCTGCTCGATGGCGGCGGGGCGGCGGTTATCGGCGGCTACCAAAAGCGGTTTCTGCCCGCCGTGCTTTAAAAGCAGCGCCAGCTTGGCGGCAGTGGTCGTTTTACCGGAGCCCTGCAACCCCACCATTAAAATGACGGCGGGGGGCTGGGAAACGCTAACGAGCTTGCTGGAAGCGCCGTCCCCCAGGGTCTTGATCAGCTCCTCGTTAACGATTTTAACGATTTGCTGGCCGGGGGAAAGGCTTTCCATGACCTCTTTGCCGATAGCGCGTTCCTTGACGCGACCGGTAAAGTCCTTGACCACCTTGAAATTGACGTCCGCCTCCAAAAGCGCCAGGCGCACCTGCCGCAGGGCTTCATCGATGTCTTTTTCCGTGAGCTTGCCGCGGTTGCCCAGCAGCTTAAAGACGGCGTTTAGTTTTTCCGCGAGGACTTCAAACATGATAGTTTAATTATACGGGGAAAGCAGGAGAGGGGGCAAGGGAGGGGCTACCTCACCCCCTAACCCCCTCTCCGCTGGCAGAGAGGGGGAACTATTATTGAGAGGTAGTCAGATACAGAGATATTTGTTTTATAATCCCATCAATATTATTGAGAACAGACTCATTAGTAAAATGAATAACGCGGAAATTATTCGTCTCCAAAAATTCATGCCTTACCAAGTCTTCTTTTTTTGTGTATTGATGTATTTCACCATCCACCTCTATTACCAGTTGGGCTCTGGCGCAATAAAAATCCACGATGAATCTTTCAATGCTGTGCTGACGCCTGAACCTGTATCCCTGCAACTGACCGTTACGCAAACGCTGCCAGAGTAGGCTCTCGGCTTCAGTCGGTTTCCGTCTCATTTCCCTGGCTAACGGTCTTAGCTTTTCCCACAAAACGGTATTAGTGCGCCATCTTTTATCTCTATTAATCATACTAATAGCATTATTGTTTTTTATCATATCACCTCCCCTCCCCCTCTCCGTCAACGGAGAGCAACTGTGTTAATTTATACATATTGCCAAGCTCTTTGATGTTTTAAAATTGAGTTCATGATAGTGAGCAGCCGCCTCATGCAGGCGA